>JAFARW010000172.1 GCA_019245275.1 Vulcanimicrobiota bacterium | reverse complement strand
GCTACTTCGGGCGCAACCTCGCCGATGCGCGTTTTTTGACCCCTTCACCGACGATCAGTCGCGGCGTCGTTTGGGCGAAGTGCAATATGCTACGCACGATCAAGGAGTATCCGGAAGGGTACGGCGCAACAAACTCGCCGCCATCGGACATCCTTGTGTCGCGCGACACGTCATGGTTCGTCCACGGCTACGACTACTTTCTGCCGACGTTCAGCCGGGACGCACTCGAGCTGTTCAACCGGTCCGCTGAAGAGAGCGGACAGATGGTCGAATACGTGCGCGGCGTGACCGGATTCAAGACCTCATACGATTTGAACATCAACGATGACACGCCGCTGCACCTGATTGCGCTGCTGCACCACTACAACGCGACGCTCGACGATGAGTGGGTGAAGAAGAACTTGCCGTTCGTCATCAAGACTGCGGACTATCTGCTATCGCAGCGCGATCAGAATGGGCTGATCTTCTGCCGTGCGAGCGGCGTCGATATGTTCGGAATCAGCTCATGGCGCAACATCATTCCGTATTACACGCTCGACGGTGCGGTTACGGAAATCAACGCGGAGGCGGTTTTTGCGCTGCAAGCCGCGGCGATGCTGGCTGCCGTCGCCGGATCAAACGAACATTGGGAGCGCTACTCGCGGGAAGCGCAGACGCTGCGCGAGCGGATGATGCAGTTTCTCTTCAATGACGACACCGGCGGCTTCGTTTTGAATTACGATCAAGATCAAAACTACCAAGACAACTTTACGGCGGATGAAGTCTTCCCGGTGATGTTCGATATCGCCAGCGGAGAGCAGCGGCGCGCAATCCTGCGGCGCCTCGGCGAAACGGATTTTGTAACGCCGGTCGGCGTTCGCACGATTTCGACCGCCGATTCGTGGTACTTTCCATCGCACGGATTCGGGTTGCTGGGCGGCATTTGGCCGGACCTGACGCTTTGGTTCGCGTTTGCGCTCGCGCGCAACGGTATGACCGATCAGGCGATCGGGTGGCTGGAAAAAGTCTACGAGGCGATGGAAGCCGGCTCGCCGCGCAATACCGTGCCGGGGGAGTTCGCGGAGTGGTTTGACGGCGGATCGCAGACGAATCGCGGAATGTATCTCTCCCCCTGGACGAGCGCCAAATATCTTTGGGTGGTTGCGGAAACGATCGGCGGACTCGACGGCTACCGTACGACCGGCCGTCCACATCTCGCGCCGATTGCACCCAAGGAATGGAAGTGGGTCGCGGGCGTTCGCGTGCGTTGGGGCGGACGACGTTGCACGTACGTGATCGATCTCGAGCGCAGCGTCATCTTTGGCAATATGCCGGAACTCTCGGCAGAGGAACCGTTTCGCTGCATCTACGCAGGGCGTGATGTCAGCGACGAAGCGGTGACGTCACCGGTCGACGTCGGCGCGGTTGCTTTCCAAGGAGCTGACGGAAGCGTGCGCGTCTTTCTTTGCAATTTGAAAGATCGGCCGCGCAATGTCACCGTCGAATTTCGCGGGATAACGCAACGCGCGCGTTTGGCGGCGGGCGAACTGGTGCAGCTGCCATTGATCGGAGTGCCCCGCGATGAGGAGGCGACCGCAGCGCCGCGCGACACGCAGGCAGAGATGGTGACCATCTAGCACTTATTGCCCTCAACCCATATGGATCCGCAAAAACAGCGTCTGACGATCGTTCTCTTGTCCGGAGCGGCACTTTTAATCATTGCGATTTTCGTTGGTAAAGCGATGGGCGACCGTGTCATGACGCATGTAACGGAACAGGGGCTGACGGGCGCCGGAAATACGCTTTTGATTTCCCCGGCCCCGACTGCCCCGGGAGCCGTTCCGTTTGGACCAAACTGGAAGCGAACGCAGATCCTTGCCGCGGCACCCGACCCGGGTTTCCCCGATCCGCGGGTTCCGCCGGTGCCCCTTCCAACCCCGGAGCCGACGCCGAAACCAACGCCGCGTCCGGTCAAGACGCCGACGCCCGTGCCGCTTCCGACCGTGAGCCTCGCGCCGGAGCCGACGTGGCCGCCGTCACCGAGCCCAAGCCCAAGCGGCAGCCCGGGGGCCAGTGCGTCACCGCGCGCATCGGCGTTGCCGTCCGCACCGATTGGCCCTCAACCGCCGCCGCCCTAGAGGCGTCACAACGCCTTTTGTGCCGACGGTGTTGAATATAGCACTATGCAAGAAATGAAGACCGGCACGCTTACCGTAAAGCGCGGCCTCGCTCAGATGCTCAAAGGCGGCGTGATAATGGATGTCGTGACGCCCGAACACGCCGTGATCGCCCAAGAGGCCGGCGCGGTAGCGGTGATGGCGTTAGAGCGCATTCCTGCCGACATTCGTGCCGCCGGCGGTGTCGCGCGCATGAGCGATCTGGAGCTCGTTCAGCGCATCATGGATGCGGTCACGATTCCGGTTATGGCAAAAGTCCGTATCGGCCATTTCGCCGAAGCGCAGGCGCTCCAAGAACTCGGCATCGATTTTATTGACGAGTCAGAGGTTCTCACGCCGGCCGACGATCGTTACCACGTTGCTAAGGCCGGCTTCAAAGTGCCGTTCGTCTGCGGCGCGCGCGATCTGGGCGAAGCGTTGCGCCGGATCGCTGAGGGCGCGTCTATGATCCGCAGCAAGGGTGAAGCCGGTAGCGGCAACATCGTCGAGGCGGTGCGTCACATGCGCGCGATCAAAGACAGCATCGCCGAACTGACCGCCGTTCCGAAAGAAGAACTCGTCTCGCGAGCTCGCGACCTTGGCGCGCCGCTTGAGCTCGTGCAAGAAGTCGCACAACTTGGAAAACTTCCGGTCGTGCTCTTCTGCGCCGGTGGGGTTTCAACGCCGGCCGACGCGTCGTTGATGATGCAACTGGGAGCCGAAGGGATTTTCGTTGGCAGCGGTATCTTCAAGTCAAGCAATCCGCGCGCGTTCGCGAAAGCGATCGTCGATGCGACGACGCACTTCAACGATCCGAACGTGATCGTTAGCGCGTCGAAGTCGCTCTCCGGAACTGCAATGGAAGGCATCGACGTGCGAAAGTTGGCGCCTTCCGAGATGCTCGCATCGCGCGGAAACTAGCTTTCCTTACATGACAACGATACGCCATCCGCGGGTTGGCGTGCTGGCGCTGCAAGGTGACGTCAGCGAACATCTTGTCGCGCTCGAAGAAGTTGGCGCCGAAGCAACGACCGTCAAGACTCGAGCCGAACTTGAAGCCGTGGACGGACTTGTCATACCGGGCGGCGAGTCGACAACCGTTATTAAACTGCTCGAGCGATTCGACTTAGCGCCGCTAATTAAAGAGCGCGTCGCCGACGGCATGCCCTTGTGGGGAACGTGCATGGGGCTGATCGTCGTTGCGCGCGCAGTCGCGGAGCTCCCGGAACAGCCGACGCTTGCGCTGCTCGACGTTTCCGTGCGCCGCAATGCTTTTGGCCGTCAGATTGCTTCGGGCGAGGTCGAACTCGAGATCGCGGAATTCGGCGCGCGGCCATTTCCCGCGATTTTCATACGAGCTCCGTGGATCGAAGAGAGCGGCCCGCAGGTACGCATCCTCGCGCAGCTTGACGGCCACGGCGTGCTCGTGCAGCAAGGCCGAATCTTAGGCTCGTCCTTCCATCCGGAGCTTAGCCCGGATCGGCGTCTGCATGAGTACTTCATCGATATCGTTCGAGATGCAGCGGCCATAGGGAAGCTCGCTCGCCCCGCGTAAAACCAGCCGCGATGAGTTCGCAAGCGCCTCCTAACGACACGGAGAAAGCCGGCTTTCAGGGACAGATTCCGGACGTCGAGCCATTGTTGACCGAAGTTATCGCGACACTATCGCTCGCGGCGCATGCGTATTTGTCCGAAGGCGATGAGAAAAAAGCGGATCTTCCGTCCGCTGAGATCGCGATCGATGTTGCGAGTGCGGCGTTTGAACGCGTGAAAGAACGCTTGAGGCCTCAAGAACGGTTAGCGATCACACAGATGCTAACCGAATCGCGCATGACGTTTGTCAGAAAGCGAGGCCTGTGAGTCTCGCTTTTGACAAGAGGACGACGGCGACGAGCAGCGTGCTTTATATTGCGCTAGCGTTATGGTGCTGCTTTGTTGCGGCGCCTGGAATCATCGCCGGGTCGGGAGCCTTTGGGCCGTTCCAGCTGAACGGCGGCCCGATCTCGGGTTGGTTCTTCGCGCTGTGGTTTTTAGGTTATCTCGCGCAGTTCGGCGTCTTCATGTGGATTATGGCGCTCGTGCGGCAGCAGAACATCATTTGGTGGCTTGTCGCATCGTTGTTGCCGTGGGCCATCGACTGGACGATGCCCGTCAATCCGCTATTTGCCGCGGTTTGGATCCCTCTTACGTTGGCCTTTGC
>JAFARW010000097.1 GCA_019245275.1 Vulcanimicrobiota bacterium | reverse complement strand
ACTTGGGCATCCAAACTCTCATCGAAGGAATCTGCATCGTTGGGCGATTCGATCGGCTTTACGCTCGACCGAGACGTCTATCTCGAACGCGGCGAGACCGCGTTTTTGCCGAGTTCACAAGGTGTGGTATCGGACAACTTTAGTTGTCAGCTGCTGTGGTTGGGAAAGAGCAAGCTTCAGCCGGGGAAATCGCTTTGTCTGCGCGTCGGTACACAGTCATCGAATGCAACGGTGCTTGATGTCGAGAGCGTTACGGACTATCAAACCCTGGAGCGCGTCAATCGCGAATGGGTTGAACGCAACGAGCTTGCCAACATCACCGTAAGGACGGCGCACCCGATCGCGATTCAGCGCCATGCGGAGGGAACCGCACTTGGGCGCCTGGCTTTCTTCGATGGTGTGGAAGTCGTCGGTGCCGCGCTCGTGGTTTCGATCGGCGAGCCGAGCGCAGCGCGCGTAACTGGCAGTCATCCGTTGCACCACCGGCGTCGCGGCGCCACGTCTCACGAGCCAGCGGTCTTTTGGCTCACCGGATTGCCGTGCGCCGGCAAGACGACGCTTGCAAACGCGCTTGAAGAGCGACTGCTTGCGCGCGGAATCACCTGCTGCGTCCTCGATGGCGACGACCTTCGTGCCACGATCAATAGCGATCTCGGGTTCTCCGTCAAGGATCGTTTGGAAAATGTCCGCCGGGTCGCGTGGATGGCGCAGATCTTAAGCGAGTTGGGGTTTGTGGTCATCGTCTCGCTGATAGCTCCGTATACCGCGAGCCGCACTCAGGCTCGAGAGATCATCGGCGAAAGTTTCTTCGAAATTTTCGTTCAGGCGGAGCTGCAGTCGTGCATGCGGCGCGACGTTAAAGGGCTCTACAAAGACGCGCAGCGCGGAAAGATCGAGCACTTGACCGGCATTTCGGCGATCTACGAGCCGCCGGCGCAGCCCGATCTCACGATCGACACCGATCGCTTGAACGTCGAGGCGTCTTCGGATTTGTTGATGGAATTCGTACAGAGCCGGTTAAAGGCACCGCGCCTGACGGTTTAGCGCCTTAGGGCTTGCGTGGTATCAGGACGAGCGTCGACTCCGGATAATCGAATACATAGTTGAAATTCTTGATAAAATCGAATCCGACGAGAACTCGCCGCTCTCCGAAATCCCCGACAGAGTATGATTCGCACGCCGGCGGCTGCTGGTAAACGATCGGACCGAAGCTGATCGTTTGGAGCTTGCCGCACTGCTCAATTTCAGAGCCGGCCCCGATCCCCGACATGACGGGATGTGATTGTAACCAGCCGACCACCGATTGGTCCACGAGCATTGTCAGTCGATATTTGTTGATGAGCGCCGGGCCGAAAAGAACTTCGAGCGGATTGCCTGAATCGAGCATCGCGTTAACGTCGATCGATCCATTTAATTTTGCGGGTATCGTCGGGATTTGGTTGGATAAGTCCACTACAGCGCTAATGCCGGCGTTCTTATCGACCACTGACGTGGCCGGATCTGCGATCGTCATCTCCTGCTTATCAAGGTCCAACGTGACAATTGCGGCGGCGAAAAGATCGAAGCCGATCAAGCCGTCGGGACGTTCGCGCTCTTCGAAATTGGAACTGAGGCTGGTCACGATAACGTTGGAGAGCGTGTTTCCGCCAATCTCGACCTTGTCAACCTTATCGATCGTTGTTCGCGTGGATCCGGCCAGGCCGTAGGCTTCACTATTCTCGACGTGCTTAACGCGAGCGCGCGTCACGAAATCGGGCGTGAGGAGTATGCCGCTTGAGGCGCCGGTATCGAGGATAAAGTGACCGCGAGCGCCATTAACCGTGGCGTCAACATAGATCCGATCATCGGTGACTTTGATCGGAAAAGGCTTGTTGTTTGCAAACGTCCAGATTGCCGACTGCTTCGGCGGATGGAGTTGATCGTCGGTCACGCTGCCGTTCACCTGAAAGTCCGAGCGTTCGTGAATGTATTGGCTGTTGTCGTATTTCCATCGGGTAATCATCTTCTTGCCCGGCATAAAATCGCCATAAGCGAGAATATCCAGCGTCTCTTCATATTCGCCGCCCGGGTCGATGACGGCGCGTTTATAGGAACCGGTCTGAGGGTCGATGTACAGATCGATCGCCGCTGAAGCATCGGCTTTAACGCGCACAACCTGATACGTCTGTCCATCGACGACTTGGCTCGGCTCGCTCACTCCTAAGAGCGCGGTCGTTCCTTCATTGAAGAGGATGTCAAAGGCGATGTCGGCTTTTTCAGTGTCCCCTACGACCTGACGAGTGAACCCGTTCCGATTTGTTGCCCACAATACGCGGCCGGTGAAGCCGGCGTCGGTTACGTCGCCTGTCTTTTGTTCCTTTGAGGTTGAGCGGTAAGCGACGCCCGCGCGGACGATCTGTGTTGTTCTCACGATCGCTTGTTGCGAATCCCTGAGGGTTTCTCGCAGGCGGAGCGTGCTGAATGTACCATCGCCGAATTGCCAGCCGACAAATGCTTTGTGCTTGGCGAGCAAATCGGATGCCTGGTCGGCCAGCGCTGCATGGGCAGTTGCGAGAATACCAGCGAGAATTAAAGCGCTGCGGAGAAGAATGTGGTGGAAATTCATTACAGCAACCTCAGTACTTACAAACAGAAATAGCCCGGCCACTGAACGGCGGGACGACGCGCTCGATTAGTGCCCTCCCAGCTGCAACCCTGCCGAGCGGGTTGCCGCAATGCCGGATGTCGAAGCGTGAAGTTGTGGCTCGGTAGCTCAGCGGTAGAGCGGGGGACTCATAAGCCCTAGGTCGTAGGTTCAAATCCTACCCGAGTCACATTCTTCCTAGAATAGAGGTATGAGTTAGAATGTCGACGATTCCGTGTGACTTTTGTCCACATCCCGTTGATCGAGCGCAGATGGAGGAGATCGAAATCTCCCATTACGTGCCCGATTCTTCGGGCGATGATCTTGCCTATGCGCGGACGTACTTTTTCGGGCACCCGGATTGCGTGCGAAAATTCTATCGCGGGCTGGTCGACCACAAACTCGATCTCTTTAAGCACATCCCGAGCCAGGGCGCGCCTGAAAATCCTCGGTAGCCACTTCTGAAATGGGCGCCCGTAGCGTAGCTGGATAACGCGCGGCCCTCCGAAGGCTGAGATCGGGGGTTCGAATCCCTCCGGGCGCACCACTCGATGACTGTCGATAACGCAACGGACGAAGCGCAAATTCGGCGCGCGATGGCGCTCGCTGACCAGGCGGCTGCCAACGGCGACGTACCGATCGGCGCGGTCTTGGTTAGCGATGGCGCGCGGTTTGAGGCGTTCAACGAAAAAGAAGCGCGCCCCGATCCAACGGCGCACGCCGAAATGCTCGTACTGCGTCAAGCATCAACAGCGTTGAACCGCTGGCGTTTAAGCGACGCGACGCTGTATGTAACGAAAGAGCCATGCGTGATGTGCGCCGGCGCAATGATCGCTGCGCGCATCAAGCGCCTTGTATTCGGGTGTCGGGATCCGAAAGGCGGAGCGGCGGGAAGCGTGGTCGATATCTTTGCGCTCGAAGAGCTTAATCACCGCGTCGCCGTGATCGGCGATGTTTTGGCGGAGGAAACGGGCGCGCAGTTGCAGGCGTTCTTCTCAACGAAACGCTAATGCGCGTTGTTAGCCGGGGAGAGGTGGTCGAGTGGTTGAAGGCACCCGCCTCGAAAGCGGGCAGACGTGATGAGCGTCTCGAGAGTTCGAATCTCTCCCTCTCCGGTGTTTAGATGCGGCTGTCGGGTGACGTACTCGGGAACGTCATGTCGCTGAACGTGGTGTCGGCGACGACGTGAAATGAGAAGATCCCAACCGTCTGCGACGTTTCCATCGAGCCGTGCGTAATAACCCA
>JAFARW010000089.1 GCA_019245275.1 Vulcanimicrobiota bacterium | reverse complement strand
GCAAAGGCGCTTGCCGCGCAACTCTTCGGCACCGAAGATGCGCTCGTGCGGATCGACCTCTCGGAATTCACTGAGGCCCACACGGTATCGCGCTTGCTCGGCGCACCGCCCGGATATGCCGGGCACGACGAGCCGGGGCAGCTAACGGAACCCGTCCGGCGCCGTCCCTATTGCGTCATTTTATTTGACGAACTCGAGAAAGCGCATCCGGATGTCGCCGCTTTGCTCTTGCAGATTCTCGATGATGGCCGCGTTACCGATGCCAAAGGGCGCACGATCGATTTCCGCCACGCGCTGATCATCCTGACGACGAACCTTGAGAGCGATCAGATTCCGGAATACCTGCGGCCGGAGTTCTTGAATCGGATCGATGATATCGTGCTCTTCAACGAATTGCTGCCGGCGCACATCGAGCAGATCGTCGCGATCCACGTCGATGCGCTTGCTGAACGGCTTGGGGCACGCGGAGTGTCATTGCATCTCGACGACGACGCCCGAACTCATCTTGCGGAAGCGAGCATGCGCGCGGGTCCGGGTGCGCGTTATGTCGGCAGAACTGTGGCGCGGCTCGTCAGCACGCCGCTTTCAACGGCGATCTTACGCGGTGATGTTCGCGCGGGCGGCTCTGCTCGCATCGAACTCAACGGGAACGATTTAAAAGTCTTAGCGGCTTAGCTCGTAGGCCACTCGCCGTCCGTTGGACCTTCGACCGAGTACGGGCCAATCGTCACTCGGCACCGCGCCTGCACCGGCAGAGCAGTGTTATCTTGAGTCGGCAACGCCACGCGCACACGCAGATGAATCATCCCCGTTGGGATTGTCCTGTTCCACGCGTGAGTTCGACCGCGAGGATCGGTGTTGAGGTAATACGCACCATCGCCCTCGCCCGCGACGTACGGTTCGTCGAAAACCTCCACTGAAGCAAGGCGCTTGGTCTTCGTTGACTTTCCTGTACCGTCGAATAGGGTAACGTCAGGCGCCGGCGCGTCCTTGACTTCGATAGAACTGTTAACTTCAATGACCGCAACGGCGAATTCATTTTCAAATCCAAGCGGTGGATGAAGTGGCTGGAATCCAATACCGCCGTAGGCGCAGTAGAACAACTTCATGTATGCGTAGCCGGGCGGCGGTTGGTTTGCGGCGCGCGCCGTGGCAGACGCTAAGAGCAACAGCGTGGCAAGTGCGATTGCGACCGAACTACCCATGTTGCAGTAACTTAATCGGATCGGCGCTCGTGACCATGGCGGTGGCCCTTCGACAAGCTCAGGGTGACAGAGTTTAGCTCAGGGTGACACGGCATTGCCGACGCCCGCAACGGTGGCTACAAAATTGACCTAATCGCAGATTCGATTTCTGATTTTGACATCTCGCCGTTGCGGATCAACTTCACGTTGCCGCGGCGGTCGATGAAGACGTGAACTGGTAAGCCGATTGCGCCGTACGGATTCAAGACGTCGCCATTTGCATCGACGATCGCCTTGTACGTCAGCCCAAACTTATGCACGAAGCTCTTCGCCTTGTCGGTATCTTCGCGTTCGTCGACGCCGACCGTCACAAAACCGCGGCGACCGTACTGCTTCTGAAGTGCATTGATATCCGGCGCCTCAGCATTGCACGGTGCGCACCACGTGGCAAAGAAGTTCAAGTAGACCGGCTTACCATGCAAACTTGAAAGCGTGAAGTTGCCGCCCGAAGCCAGCGGCGCGGTGAAGTTCGGCGCGGGCTTGCCGACTGAAGCGGCCGCGGAGGCGGCCGACGGCAAGCAAGCCGTCGCAAAGAGCGCGAGCGCCCAAAAAAGACGTTTCATATCTCTCCTAACAACGCGTAAAACTGCCATGAAGTTACTACCCATAGGACGGGTAGGCAACCGCATCGGCGTCCAGCTCCATCTGCTCCCGAAGCTCCTGCGCGCTCGAGAACCGCCGCTGCTCGCGAACGTAACGCAGCTCGCGCAAGGCGAGCTCTTCGCCGTAGATCGAACGCCGAAAGTCGCGCAGCCACGCCTCGACATTGCGCGTCACGCCATCGAACGTCGGATTCGTTCCGATCGACACCAGCGCCGCATAGTCGCGCCCGTCATGGCGCGCAATTGCGGAGTAGACGCCGTCCATTGGCAAGATCTTTCCCGGGCGCACCGTTAGATTCGCCGTCGGAAATCCGAGCACGCGCCCGCGGCCGGCTCCGAGCATCACACGGCCGCGCAGCGTAAAGGCATGACCGAGCAACGCATCCGCCGCGGCAATCTTTCCTTGTCCAATTAGCTCGCGGATTCGCGTGCTGGAAATGCGCACGCCTTCGTCCAACTCATTCGCGACAGCTTCGAAGCGGACGTTTCGCCGCTGCAGTTCACTGCGCGCAAAGGAAACATCGCCCGCGCGTCCCTTGCCGAAGCGAAAATTCTCTCCGACGACGACGCCCCGTACGCACAGGCCACCGATCAGCACGCCTTCCACGAAGTCACGCGGCGAGAGCGACGCGATCCGCTCATCGAACGGCACGAAAAAACATTCTTCGATTCCGGCATCTGCGAGCAGATCGATACGCTCTTCGACGGTGCTGAGAAGCGGCGGTGGCGCAGTCCGCAGATACGTTGCCGGGTGATTGGAAAACGTCAGCACGCCGCTTCGGTAACCGGGCCTGCGCAAGCGGCGCAGGGCCTGCAGTATCGCTGCATGTCCGCGATGCAGGCCGTCGAAAAATCCGATCGCTAGAACGAGCGAATGTTCGCTGCGCCACTCGAGACGGTAATGAAGATTCAAACGAAGACTTTTTGCGGCGCGAGGAGCGCGCCGTGCATCTCACCGATGCCGACCAGCATGCGCGCCTCATCCCGCACGAAGACGTGCTTCCCATGCGCGCCCACGGGGACGGCCACGGCGCGGCCGGCGCGAAAATCCGCCGAACCGCGTAAGTCGAGAACGACGGTTGGGAATGGAATGATGTGCTCCGGTGCAGTCAGCGCGGCTTTTGGATCATCGGCAATTTGAGCCATCGTTCGGCTCTCGAAGAGCACGAATGGGCCACAACCTTCGCGCACGAGCGCGCCCATATGCGCGGGCACCCCAAGCGCCAGGCCGATATCCTCGCACAACGTGCGAATATAAGTTCCTTCGCTGCAGGCGATACGCAAGCGAACAGCATCCTTACCCTCGAAACCAAGAACATTCAACGCGTAGATCGTCACGCGACGCGCTTTACGCTCGACGATCGTTCCCTTGCGCGCCAAATCATAGAGTCGCCGGCCTTGGTGCTTCAGCGCGCTGAACATCGGCGGCCGCTGTTCGATCCCTCCGATGAAGCGGTCCACGACCGACGGCAAGCGTCGCTGCCAATCTTCTGGAATCGACGCCATCGCAGTTGGATCGCCAAGCGCATCGCCGGTGGTTGTCGTTTTTCCAACGACCAGCAAACAGACGTACGACTTGCGTTGGGGGCCGAGCAACGGAATAAGCCGCGTTGCTTTGCCGACGGCAACCGGAAGAACACCGGCGGCTTGTGGATCAAGTGTTCCGAGGTGCCCTGCGGTAAGCTTTCGGTCGCGGGCTACGGAGCTGTAAATTCGGCGGATGCGCGCAACGACTTGCGCCGACGTCGGTCCCGCCGGCTTAAAGACGTTGACGAAACCGATCAAAGCCCTTCAGCGGCGAGTGCGCGCTCGACGGCATCGCGCGCATCATCGAGCGAGCCGACATAGGTCAAACCGGCGGCGCGAAAGTGGCCACCGCCGCCAAGTCGCGCTGCCGCGGCTTGCACGTTAACGCGACCGTTGCTCCGCAAACTGACGCGGATCTCGCCGTCGAACACTTTAAAGAGCGCGGCCGCCTCCACGCCATCGATTGTCCGAAGGTGGCCGATGATCTCTTCGGTATCTTCTTCATCCGCGTTGCACTCGCGCAGCATTGCATCGTCCACGAACGACCAGCAGTAGCGGCCGTCGCGAATCAGCTGCGATTCGCTCAGCGCCCGCCCCAGCAATTTGACCGCTGCGTAGCGTTTATTGCCGAAGATCTCTTCGGTGATCTCTTCCTTGTCGGCGCCCGCCATCATCAGCTCGGACGAAAGAACCAAAACTTCGGGCGTCGTGTTGCTGTGGATGAAGCCGCCGGTATCGGTCATGATTGTTGTCAAGACGCAGGTCGCGAGATCGCGATCGATCGGAACGTTCATCGCCCGCAGCAAGCGCATCACGCACGTTCCAGTCGAGCATTCCGTTTCGATCACATAATTTAATTTTCCGAAGCGCGAATTCCCAAGATGATGGTCAACGTTCAGTGTATTTTCGCGCGCGATGGGCGGCAAGAACTCTCCGGCACGCGCTGTGTCGCTCATATCGAAGAAACACCAGAGCGCATCCGACGGCAAATCGTCAGGAATCTCGCGCGATACGGCTTCGGCACCGGGCAAGAACCGCAAATTTCGTGGAACCGCATCCTGCTGGAAGTAATGCACGCGCTTGCCGAAACGACTGAGCGCAATCCCAAGCGCCAGTCCCGCGCCGAGCGTATCGCCGTCCGGCCGTACATGGCTGACCATGACAAACGTCGATCGCCTCTTGAGCTCGGCGATCACCTCCGGAGTCGTGCTGGTTACGTTAACACGTTGCTCGATCACGGGCCGCCTTGCGCATCGCGAAGTGCTTTGCTGACTGCGATCGCGCGCTCGGTCGTCCGATCTTCAACGAACGTCAGTTCGGGAACGTAGCGCAATGCAATTTGATGACCAAGCTCGCCGCGCAAGAACCGCGCGGCGTGCGCGAGCGCGTCCATCGTCTGCCGCGCCGCATGCCGATCGCCAATGATCGAAACGTAAACGCGCGCGTTCCGCAGATCGGGCGTAACTTCCACGTGCGTCACCGTCGTAAAGCCGAGGCGCGGATCCTTGAGCTCGCGCGAAATCAGCGTGCCGAGAACGCGCTGTATCTCGTGGTCGATGCGCTGCATCCGCTGCGTCTTCATTACGCTCGCCCTTCGACAAGCTCAGGGTGACAGGAACGATTTGTGCCGATCGTCATGCTGGTACTGGTTCCGGAGCGACGAGTTCGCTCGTGTAGGCCTCGATGACGTCGCCTTCTTTGAGGTCGCTGAACCGTGCAATCTGGATGCCACATTCAAAGTTCTCGAGAACTTCCTTGACGTCGTCTTTGATGCGGCGCAGCGACTCGATCTCGCCATCGAAGACGACGGCCGAATCGCGCAAGATGCGCGCCTTCGCGTTGCGCACGATCTTGCCGCTCGTGACGTAGCAGCCGGCGATGGTGCCGACTTTGCTGACCTTGAAGATCTTGCGCACTTCGGCGCGTCCAAGCGTGACCTCGCGGAACTTCGGCTCGAGCATGCCGAGCATCGCCTTGCGCAGATCATCTTCGATGTCGTAGATAACTTGGTAGAAGCGCAGATCGACTTGCTCGTTATCCGCAAGCCGCTTTGCCGTCTCATCGGGCCGAATGTTGAAGCCGATCAACACCGCATTTGAAGCGCTTGCTAGATTGACGTCGTTCGGCGTGATCGCGCCGACACCGCCGTGAATGACGCGAATGTCGACTTCAGCCGTCGAGAGCGATTCCATACGCGCGCGTAACGCTTCGAGCGAGCCCTGTCCATCGGCTTTGATGATCAGGTTCAGCGTCTTTTTGCCTTCGGTCGGCATCTGCATGAATGTCTCGAGTGAAACTCGCTGCCCACCGGCTGTCGCAATGCGCGTGTCGCGCCGCCGTGTCTTGCGCTTCGCGGCGGTTTCACGCGCCACGCGCTCGTCGCTGACAACCATCAACGTATCACCGGCGGATGGGACATCTTGCAGACCCATGACCTCGACCGGAATCGACGGCCCGGCTTTCTTAACTTGCTTGCCCTTGTCATCAACCAAAGCTCGGATCTTGCCGAACGTTCCACCTACCACGACGATGTCGCCAACCCGCAATGTGCCGTTCTGCACGAGAACCGTTGCGACTGCGCCGCGGCCGCGGTCGAGTGCGGACTCAATCACGATGCCCGTAGCGCGCCGATTCTTGTTCGCGCGCAATTCCTGGATGTCGGCTTCGAGCAGCACCGTTTCGAGAAGTTGATCGATCCCGTCGCCCGTGCGTGCGGAGACCGGCACCGTTTCGGTCTTGCCGCCCCAATCGACCGGTTGCAGCCCTTCTTGCGCCAGTTGTTGCTTGACGCGTTCGGGTTGTGCTTCCGGTTTATCCATCTTGTTGATCGCTACGACGATCGGCATTTCAGCGGCGCGCGCGTGCGCAATCGCTTCCTTGGTCTGCGGCATCACGCCATCATCGGCCGCAACGACGAGCACCGCGACATCCGCGACCTTTGCGCCCCGGGCACGCATCGCGGTAAACGCTTCGTGGCCGGGCGTGTCGATAAAGGTGAGCTTGCGATCGCCGCGCTCGACTGTGTACGCACCGATCTTTTGCGTAATTCCACCGGCTTCGCCCTCAGCAACATTCGCTTCGCGGATCTTATCCAAAAGCGACGTCTTGCCGTGATCGACGTGGCCCAGCACCGTCACGACCGGAGCACGTACGGTCATCATCTCCGGCTTGTCCTGTTCTTGCTCGACCGTCACTTCTTCGCCGGCTTCTTTGACGACGGCGTTGAAGCCAAACTTGCGAGCAACCGAGATTGCAACGTCGCTCGGAATATTCTGATTGATCGTTGCCATCGTGCCGGTCTTGATGAGCTCGGTAATCACATCTTTGGCTGGGACAATCATCGACGTTGCCAACTCTTGCACAGTCAGCAAGTCGGGAATTTCGATCGCTTCAAGTTGCCGCGTCGGCGCAACCGGCGCGCCATCGGAGCGCTTCTTACGCGCCCGCTCTTTCTCGAGCAGCAGATCTTTTTCACGATCTTTCTTGGAGATTTTCTCCTCGTGCACGCGCACGCGATCGCCCGGTCGTCCGCCTTTTTCGCCCGAGCTGGGCGTCGGAGCGGACTGATCGGGAAGGACGGGGCCCATTGGTCGCAGGGGTCGCGGCGGTCCGAGCGGACGGAACGGACCGTTTCCAGATGGCCGCCGTCCCGGCTGCCCGGGACGGGCGGGCACGCCGGTTCGCGGCTGGTACCCCTGACCCGGCAACCCAGGCTGACCCGGTCGTGGCGAAAGACCTGGACGCACTGCAGCGCCTGACTGCGACGGCGGAATTCCAGTCGGTTGTTGCTGCGGCTGCGGACGTGGCGTGACAGACGATTGTCCCGTGGGGACGGGACGAAGCGTCGGAACGGTTGGTTCGGAGGCCGCTACCGGGCGTCGCGCTGCCGGACGGGCGGGCGGTGCCTCAGGCGGCGGTGGTGTCTGCGGCATGGCCGCCGGCCGGGCGGCTGTGCCGCGGCGCGACGTGGCGGCAACTGGCTTGAGTGTCGGAACTGCCGGGGCGGCAGCGGGCGGTGCGGCCGGAGTCGCTTTTGATTTGGGAGCCTTCTTTGGAGCAGGGGCGGGAGCGCTCTTAGGCGCTGGAGCCGGGGCCGGCTTCGCCAGCACACTGCGGACGAGGTCCGCGATCTGATCGGGAACGATGCTCAACTGATTGCGCGCTTCGAATACCCCGCCGAGGCGGTCGTTGAAGAGCGCGATCAGCTCTTTCGATGATAGCCCGACCTCTTTGGCGAGCTCAAAAATTCGTACTTTGCCGGTTGCCATAGTTTTGTGAGCCCCCAAAGGACGCCGGGTCACATCTTCATGACGCGCGTCCTTCGGGGAGTCGAGATCCCCTTATTCACGGATGGTGCTGTTGAACATCGTAATCACTTTCAAACACACTTCCGAGCGCCGCGGATGCGAGGCTCGCGTAGCGCTTATTCTTGAAAACTCGCCGGGCGCATTCAGAGGAGCAAAGATAGGCGCCCCGCCCATCCGCACGCCGCATCCCCACATCGGCCTCCCAAGCCGTTCCCCGGCGGACGAAGCGCTGCATCGACTGCTGAGGCTTGCGCTGCCGGCATCCGACACAGGTGCGCGTCGGGGGTGCCTTACTTCGATTCGCCGCCTTCTCCCAGCCGCTCGCGTTTGAACTCCTCCAGCTTCCGAAGCAAGTCGGCATCGATCGCCGGCGCCTCCGCTTCCTCCACGGGCACGGCTTCGACCGCCTCCTCTGCAGGCGGCTGTTCAACAGCCTGCGCACGTTCGGCGAGATACCGTTCACGCGTTTCGTCTGCGTCCGCTTCGCTTGCAATTTCCAGCCGCCATCCGGTAAGACGCGCTGCAAGCCGTACATTTTGTCCTTCGCGTCCGATCGCGAGCGAGAGTTGGTAATCCGGCACGATAACGAGCGCAGTGCCGTCTTCCGGAAAGAGCTCAACGCTAACGACCTTCGCTGGAGCGAGCGCGTTGCCGATGAACGTCACGGGATCGGGATCCCAACGGATGACGTCCACTTTTTCGCCACGCAACTCATCCGAAACGTTTGCAATGCGGCTCGATTTCGGTCCAAGGCATGCGCCGACTGCATCGACCTCGCCGCGATTCGACCGTACCGCAACTTTCGAACGGCTGCCGGCTTCGCGCGCGATCGCCATCAGCTCGACAATGCCGGCTTCAATTTCGGGAACCTCGAACTCGAGCAATCGCTGCACCAACCCTTCGGCAGCGCGCGAGAGGATGACCGTCGGGCCTTTTGGCGACTTGCGCACATCCAAGATATAGGCGCGAATGAAATCGTTGATACGAAAGTTTTCGCGCGGAACTTGCTCGGAGAGCGGCAGGAGTGCTTCGTCTTTTCCCTCGAGCAAAACGTACATGTTGCGCTGTTCGTACCGCTGGACGGTTCCACGAACGATGTCATTGACGCGCGCCGCATATTTGTTGTAAACGGTGTCGCGCTCTGCCTCGCGGATGCGTTGCACGATCACCTGCTTCGCGGTCTGCGCAGCAATGCGTCCGAAGTCTTTCGGCGTAACAACTTCGTCATAAAAATCGCCGACTTGATAACGCGCGCCGGCCTCTTTTTGAGAGATCTCCAACTTCGGATCGATGACTTCGGCGACGACGTTGCGGCGGTGGTAGACAGTATATTCGCCGGTCTGCCGGTCGAGCGTCACGATCGCATTCGCCTCGCCTCCGAAGTGTCGCTTGTACGCAGTGATCAAAGCCGCCTCGAGCGCCTCGAGCAGCATCTCAAACGGAATATCGCGTTCGCGCGCAATCTCGTGCAGCGCCGTCAGCAGCTCAGTTGGTTCGAGTGTCGTGTTCATGTCGTTTTCTCTCTTCTTTTGCGCGCCGCAGATCGGCTCGAATGTCGTATTCCAGGTGCGCTGATTTGATCGCAGCGAGCGGGACGAGAAGTTCGCCGTCTAGCATCTTTAGAACAACGTTCGTACCGCGTACTCCGCCGAGCGTGCCGCGATGCGTCTTTTGCCCATGAATCGGGAGCGTCGTTGCGACCTTCGCTGGCTGTCCCGAAAAGCGCGCGTAGTCGCCGGGTTTCGTCAGCGGACGATCGAGCCCGGCGGTCTCAACCTCAAGAACGTACGGCTCGTCGCAATCGGCAAGTCGCGCATTCAGCGCGCCCGCGATGCGCTCGCAAAGCGCAACGTCAGCGCCGCCTGGACGATCGAGCACAACTTTGAGCGCATGCGCATCACGGCGATGGTGCGCCGAATGCGAAACGACTTCGACGTCCGCGAATGCGGCATCGTATCGTAACTGATCGACGGCGCGCTCGAAGGCGCGAGCCAAAGCCACCTTGCCTCCATTAACTAGCGTTGCACGGTGCGCAACGCTTGGCGCTACAATCACCTTTCGCCACGATGCGGCGAAAAGCGATTTTCGCGCCCCCGCCCAAACTTCGCGGGCGGGTCCCCATAGAACAACGAAGCGCGGGCCCTGCCCACGCTTTCCTTCTTTTTTCTTTTGCAAAACGGCCGTGCCCTTTTTTCACTAAGGACACGGCCCCCTTGCTGGTTTTCCTAATTCTTCGAGTCTTGCGCCGGCCGGAATTCGTCCGGCACCCGTTGAGCGCTTAGATCACTTAGCGCCCGCTAGGCGCGCTCGATCGGGTCTACCTGACCCGGTGGACTTTGCGGTTCCAACCGCCCTCCTTGTGTCTTACGCTCTAGTATCTCGAAACGAGATGGTCATATTTTACCCGCCCAATTTGGGTGATTCAATAGAGGCAAACGCCTATTTTTGCGGCGCCGCCTGTGGATAAAATGGCACCAGCGAACCGGCCGGGCAAACGTACGTTGCGTTGGTCTCGATAATCGGCATGAAGGCATTCTGCGGTCGCGGACCGGGGTTGGGCAAGACCACTTGGCCGCCGTGCAACGGTCCGCTTGCTCCCGCCGCCACCGAGCCATAAGAAGGCGGCGCCGACGGATAGCGCACCAGCCATCCGCTGCAAACGGTCAACAAGCCAAGCTTCTTCAACGCCGTCACCCACATCGTGAAGCGGTCTTCGGCGCGGTGCGAAGCGGAGCGATAGATGAACTTCGTCTTAGCAACGATCTCGGGCGGCGGCGTCGGCTCCGCGGGAACCATCGCTCCTGGACCGGTTGTGTACCGCTTGGTGGTCGGCTTAACGGGGTTGTTGGGCAGAAGTTTTCTTAGGCGCGCATTGAGATCGGCGTAGGCCTTCGCTTTCTGAGAGCTAATCGCGGCGGGCTTTGCAGTCGCGCGCGGTAGCGGCGTCGGTGTTGCTGGAATGCGAATCGGCCGCGACGGTTGCGGTCTGGCGCTTGCGCGCGGAACGACACCCGGGCCCGCGCTGGCGGCTGCTTTTGGACCCGGACTAGGATTGGTGCCGCGCTGCGCGGATGGGCTCGCGAGGCCCGAAGGCGCCGGCCGCGGCACGCCGGGCGTCTGTCGCGCGGCCGGGCTCGCGGCAACGCGAGCGGCGGCTGATGCTGCGGCCGCGGGACTCGCTGCCGCTGTCGCCGGAGTCGGCGCGCGCGTCGGCACGGCGGTAGCAGCGACGACCGGCGACTTCCGTGGGATCGGCGACGCTGTGGCGCGCGGTGCCAATGTTGCACGCGAGGTCGGTGCAACGGATGGCGCCGCAGTTGGCTGCGCTGTGAACTGCGGTTTCGGCGCGATGATCGGAATCGGCGTCGGCGCCGAAATAGGAACCGCGGGAATCGGTGCCGGCGTCGGCGTTCCCAATGCAACTTGGACGCGTTGCGGATTGCGTTGCAGTGGCGCAGGCGGAGCGGGCGTCGGATTCGGTGGCGCGCTCGGAACGATCTTCGCTAATTCACGACGCGTCGGTACCGGCGGATGGCCGGCAACCAGCGGGATTGCCTGAGGTCGTGCAATGCGCGGAGCGTTCGGCGTCGGCGCACGCTTTTCAACGGCTGTGCTTTTTGCGCGCGTCGTCAAGCGCACGTGTGAGACGCTGACCGACGGCGCGCCTTCCAGTGCTTCGGGTGCAGATTGCTCCGACGTCTGCGTGGCAACCGAAACGAACAGCAGCGCAACAAGCGCATGCAGCAGTATCGAAATCGCATAGCCGATCGCCAGCCGGCGATGCAAACGCTCGTCGGTGGGATCCCGGCGCGGCATCTC
>JAFARW010000222.1 GCA_019245275.1 Vulcanimicrobiota bacterium | reverse complement strand
GCAAGAACATTGCGCGGCACGCCGCTCAAATATGCGGTCGGGTCGATCGGCGATCCGTTGAGCATCAATTGATAATGTAAATGCGGGCCGGTTGAAAAACCGGTTGACCCGACGAGTCCGATTGGTTGGCCTTTGACGACGTGTTGTCCCGGATTCACGAGCGCCTTCGAAAGGTGAGCGTACCAGGAATGGTACCCGTTCTCATGATCGATATCCACTTTCAAGCCGAAGCCACCGTCCCAGTCCGCGCTTGCAACCGTGCCGGCAGCGGCTGCTCTGACGGTCTCGCCATAATCGGCGCCGAGATCGACGCCCGGATGAAATTGATACGATGGATCGGTCCGGTAGCAAAAGCATCCGACGACCGGAGCGCCGGCAACCGGATCGATCGACGGAATAGCGGCCAACATTCGATCGCGCTCCAGTGCCTCGATGTGGCGCAGATTAAGAATACGCATCGTCATCCGGCGCACGAATGCGGCCTGACTTGATGTTGCTTCCGATGCTGCCGTCAAATCGCGTAGCCGGTCTTCGATCCGTGACGCATCGCGTAAGAACCGCGAGTGCGTTTCCAAACGCGACAGCTTCGTGACGTGCGCCTTACGATGCGCATCGGCACGCGGCGCGCGAATTCCCATCAGTTGCCCGATCTGCTGGTTCTGCTTTTGCACCATTTGGAGTTGCGACCGCAGCTCGCCGGTTTGCCGATCGATCGTCTGTAACCGCTCGCTTTGTGCCGCGGTCAGCGCTTGCAACGCATTCAAACGCTCTTTTGCGTCATAAAGCTGAAAGGCATGCAGCGCGAGTGCACCGAGAATGACAGCGATCAGAAGAGAAATTCCGCCAATGATGTGGCGACGTTTAATCTCGATGCGGCGAATCCAGTCGCCGCGCGCGGGAACGATCTTGACGAAGTAGCGCTCTCTCACTTCGACGAGTCTCGGGCCAGCGCAATCGCGCTCAGTTCTTCCTTCGAGGCTTCTTGCCGCGGTTCGAATGCGTTGACCGCTTTGCCGAACGTGCGCGTGTCTTCGCGAGAAAAGATGCTGCTGATCACGACGCCATCGCCCTGGCGGTTCAGCAGAGCAAGCGCGTACGACAACTCGGCTCCAGCGTCCGGGAAAGCGTTGAACCGGCAGAACCCAACGCGCGAGACGTCAAGGTCCGCCCATTGCTCCAACGTGCCCAGGCGCGCCTGGCAACGCTCGACGTCCGCTTTGCGCTGCTTTGCCGCCTCTTCTAAGGAAGAAAGTCGATCGCGGGCTGTTGCGGCACCGCCGCCGTTCAAGAGGCCATCGTGAGATGTGATCAGATCGCTCATCCGGCGCATGCGCGGGATGAGGACAAAGAAATGGTAGACGGCGAGCGCTAGGAGCGCCGCGCCGAAAGCGGCTATCGCCGCGATCGTGCTGGCTTGCATAAGTGCGGACCATAATGAAGGCCAGGTGGTTCGCGGCACCCGTAAGGGCTCGCTTACCGTTGCTACCTTCCGGTCCTGGCGGGATTCACGAGGTTACGCCGCGCGAAGCCCAACCTCCATCATGGCTCGGACAATGATAGCACAGGCGCGCGGACCGGGAGCAACCCGCAAAGGTAGCACCGCGTTCCCCGCCGGAGTGGGCACAGGACGGCACGGCGGCACGTTAAAAGGGTCGTGTCTTCGCAGATTCGCCCCGGAGGAAACGTGATTCAAATATTCGCTCGAGCGCTTGCTACGCTCGTCTTTGTCGTCCTGGCTGCCGTGTCCGCGGCTCCGGCGTCAGCCGCCGCCCCGCTCGGCCCAGCCCACCCAACGATCCTCAATTGGAACCTCTCGGCCGCCCAGATCAAGCAGAATTGCAAGTCGGTCATCGGCAATGTCGACAGCTCCGTCAAACGCATCTTGGCGCGACGCGGCCATCGCACGTTTGCGAATACCCTCTTGCCGCTCGAAGATGCGAACGCGGAGTTGAACGATCGCTTGGTTGCTGAGACGCTTCTCTTCTCCGTCTCAACCGATAAAGCGACGCGCGACGCATCGCTACAATGCGGGACCGATCAGACTGACTACTTCACGGAATTGAGTGCACGTCCCGATCTCTACGCCGCCCTGGCAGCCGTTCGCTCAAGCCAAACGGCAAAATCGATTTACGACAAAAAGCTGCTCCAACTCTGGATGACGGCGTTGGCGCGCTCCGGCGCCGGTTTGTCCTCTAGCAAGCGCAGCGAGTTCGTGCAGCTAGAGAAAAAACTGACGGATCTGCAAAACAAATTCCAAGAGAATCTCGGCAACGACGCGACGACGATCACGGTCGCACAATCCGCCGCCGCCGGTCTCCCAAGCGACTTCGTGGCCGGGCTCAAGAAGAATTCGGACGGTAGCCTCATCGTGCCCGTAAACGAGAGCACGACCACGCTCTTTATGGAAAACGCAAAGGACGCAGGAGCGCGCAAGGCATTCTACCTTGCGTACAATAATCGCGCCGCCGCGGCCAACACGCCGCTCCTGCAAGACGCGATCGCCACGCGCGATCGACTCGCGCACTTGATGGGCTATCCTACATGGGCCGCCTACCAGTTAGCAGACAAGATGGCCCAATCGCCGCAACGCGTCTTCCACTTCTTGAATGATCTGGACGCCAAGATCTTACCGAAGGCACGGGAAGAGCTTGCAACGCTTGCAGCGCTGAAAGCGCAAGATACAGGCCAATCCAACGCGACGATCGACGCCTGGGATGTCATCTACTACGACAACATGCTCAACAAAACGAAATACGCCGTCGACAACGAGGCGATCCGGCAGTATTTCCCCGTCAATCACACGATCGACGCGGTACTGAACATCTACCACAAGCTGCTGGGCGTCACGTTCGTGAAAATTGCTAACCCGAACGTCTGGAACCCGGACGTCTTAGGCTACGAAGTGTACGATACGCGCAGCGGCCGTTTCATCGGCACGACCTACTTCGATCTCTACCCGCGTCCCGGCAAGTACGACCACTTCGCGAACTTCGGGATTTTGCCGGTGCGAAAAATCAATGGTACATTCCGTGCGCCGATCTCTGCGATCATCGGAAATTGGCCGAAGCCGTCGCCTGGCCACCCAGCGCTACTCAGCCACTCTGACGTCGTGACATTCTTCCACGAATTTGGACACGATATGGCGGCGCTCTTAACGGTCGCGCCTTATGAAACGCTCAGCGCGGGCTTCCGTCAAGACTTCATTGAGGCGCCGTCGCAGATGCTCGAAAACTTCATCTGGCAGCCATCGATCCTTAAGGAAATCAGCTCGAATGCAACGACCGGCGCGCCGCTGCCCGACGACCTGATCGCAAAGCTGACCGCCGCGAAGTACGTCGATTACGCCTACTTCACGACGCGACAAATCCTGCTTGCGAAAGTCGACATGGACTACCACACGATGGGACCCAACGTCGACACGACGGCGATCTGGGCGAAGGTCGCACGCGAAGACACGCCGCTGCCGATGTACCCCGGAACGCATCCACAAGCATCTTTCGGCCATCTAATGGGCGGATATGACGCAGGCTACTACGGCTACTTATGGTCAAAGGTCTACGCGCAAGATCTCTTCACCGCGTTCCAAAAGGGCGGACTAGAGAATCCGATCGTCGGAATGCGTTATCGCAACGACATCCTTGCACCGGCTCGGACGAAGGAGCCGGACGCGGAGGTGGCCGCATTTCTCGGGCGGTCGATGAACCCAACCGCGTTCTACCGTGAATTCGGCATTACGGTAAACGCAGTCGGCGCGGGAAACAGGTAATGATGCGCGTCCCGATCTCGCTCGCGATCGCTTTTACGCTATGCATCGCGGGCGGCATCGGACAAGCGGGGCCTGCGCGGATTGCCACGTTGCCTGTCGGCTCAAGCACGTTCCGCAATAACGCAACGGTGCCGGACCGCATGGTTGCAACGTCGTGCCATGGACAGAACGTCTCGCCCGAGCTGCACTGGAGTGCTACGAAGCAGGTGCAGAGTTACGCGCTGACTGCATGGGATCCGGACGCGCCGGCCGCTGGTGGATGGTGGCATTGGGTGCTCTATGACATCCCGCGGTCAGCCCATCACATCGCCGAAGGCCAAAGCGCCGGAGCATCCGGAACGACGTCGTCGAATTCGACCGGCTACGACGGCCCTTGTCCGCCGCCAGGTCCGGCACACCATTATCGCTTCACGGTCTACGCGCTCAACGTCGCACACATAGGCGCAACGCCGCAAACCACCGGCCCGCAACTGCTGATCAAGATGCACGCTCATGTGTTGGCCAAGGGCGTCGCCGTGGGCTTGTACAAACGATAAAAACCAAAGAAAGACCGACGTCAGATGCATGATTCTGCAAGAGAAGTCACCATTAAGGCACGCCATAACGGACCTTATCTGGTAACAGGGCCGGTCAAAATGATCGACGCGGACGGCAACGAGTATTACCTCCAAGAGGGCGCTAATGTGGCGCTCTGCCGTTGCGGTGGTTCATCCACCAAACCGTTCTGCGATGCAACCCACAAGGCGAATGCGTTCGACGCGCCGGAGCGAGCGCTATGCCCGCTTGATGCGCAGCCGGCAGAAACAGTGTAATGCCGGCCTATCAGCGCCAAGGTTCCGTTCCGCCGAAGCGCCATATCCAATTCCGCGACGCGCACGGTAGCCTTTATGCCGAAGAACTTTTCTCGACGAAGGGCTTCGAGAGCGTCTACTCGCTGCTCTACCACTTGCGCCCGCCGACCGCGACGCTCGAGGTGCGCGACTGGAAACGCCCCCGAATTCACTTCGACTTAAATCAGCCGCTGCGCAATCGTCATCTTCTCACGCAAAACAGTCACAACGAAAATGACGCGATCGAAGGGCGCGTCGCGCTTCTCGGTAATGCCGATATCACGATTTCGGTTGCCGACGTTACCAAACCGATGGAGTATTTCTATCGCAACGTGGGCGGCGACGAGATGTTATTCGTGCACCGCGGCGCCGGCGTGCTTGAGACCCCGTTCGGCGACCTAGCATACCGCGCTCACGACTATCTGATCATTCCTTGCGGTACGACCTATCGGTTTCAGCCCGCGTCGCCCACGCGCGTGCTCGTACATGAAAGCACCGGCATGATCACGATCCCGAAGAAATATCGCAATGAGTTCGGCCAACTCGACGAGCAGGCGCCGTACTACGAGCGCGATTTTCGGGCGCCGCTTCTTGGACCGCCGAAAGAAGAAACCGGCGAATATGAAGTGCACGTTACCAACAGCGGTCGCGATGCCATTTACATTGTGCAAAACCATCCGTGCGACGTCGTTGGATGGGACGGCTACTGCTACCCGTACGCCTTCAATGTTGACGAGTTTGCGCCGATCACCGGCAAGCTGCACCAGCCGCCGCCGGCGCACGCGACGTTCGAAGCCCCAGGCGCCGCGTTCTGTGCGTTCGTGCCGCGACTCTTTGACTACCACCCGCTCGCAATTCCGGTTCCGTACAACCACTCGAGCGTCGATTGCGATGAAGTGATCTACTACGTCAGCGGCAACTTTATGAGCCGGCGTGGTATCGGCGAAGGTTCGATCACGTTGCACGCCGCCGGCGCACCACACGGCCCGCAACCCGGTGCAGTTGAAGAAAGCCTCGGCAAGAAATCAACGGACGAGGTCGCCGTCATGGTCGACACGTTTCAGCCACTGATGCTGGCCGATGCGGCCTTTGACTTAGAAGACAAGGACTACTATCGGAGCTGGGTCGCCGAACCGGTAAAAGCCTAAGATCCTTTTTCCCGAGCGGCGAGAATGACCAGAATCGCGCCGCTGAGCACAAACGCTGCAATCTCACGCACGACGAATAGCGTCCGCTCGCGATCCGCTCTATTTCCCGCTGCCGCTGCCGATAAGATGTTGCCGACAAGCGAACCGCTGGAGGCATAGGGATTGTTGACGACGGCTAGGCGCGCCTTAAAGTAGACGATGTTGGCGATCGTCAACGCAAAGAAAAGAGTTAGCGCGAACAGAACGTTGCGCACCGGTCACTCCGCCGGCAGAATCGTGCCACGCACCTCGCCGAAACCAATCCGCGGAAGTCCGTCGCGATGCGCAGACGCACGCATGATGACCGTATCGCCATCCTCTAAGAAGCCGCGTTCTTCGCCTGACGGAAGTTTGAGCGGCTTCGTTCCGCGCCACGTTAACTCGATCAAACTGCCGTAGCTATCGGGCGACTCGCCGGAGATCGTGCCGGATGCGTAAAGTCCCCCGGCTGGGATTCTCGCGCCGTTGCTCGTCAAGTGCGCGAGTTGTTGCGCCATCGACCAATACATCGCTTTGAAGTTCGATTTTGCAATTATCGCCGGCGCCATATGCTTCTGGTGCATGACCGCGCTCTGCAAGAAAACCTGCAGCTCGATATCGTACGAGAAGTCTTCCTTTTGCTCCAGATAGGGTAACGGCGGCGGTTCTTGCGGCGGTCCCGGGCACCGATACGGTTCGAGCGCATCGAGAGTCACAACCCACGGCGAGATCGATGTTGCAAACGATTTTCCAAGAAACGGTCCGAGCGGCTGATACTCCCACGCCTGAATATCGCGGGCGCTCCAATCGTTGACAATGACAAGCCCGAAAATGTGTTCACGGGCCTGCTCGACCGGGATCGGCTCACCCAACCGCGTTGACCTTCCGGTTACAAACCCCATTTCGAGTTCAATGTCGAGCGCTTTTGTCGGTCCAAACGCAGGGCTGTTGCTATCTGGCAGCTTTGCTTGGCCGTTCGGTCGAACAACCAGCGTACCGTCTACCACGACTGAGCTTGCGCGACCGTGGTAGCCGATCGGCAAATAACGCCAATTCGGCAGTAGCGGCTCCGTACCGGGTCGTAAGATCTTGCCTAAATTCGTTGCGTGCTCGATCGACGAATAGAAATCAACGTAGTCGCTGACCTCAAACGGCAGCTTCAACATCACATCTCGTTGCTTGATAACCATGCGCTCAGCGTTCTTGGCGCGATGTACTGCCTCGCCGTCAGAGCTAAGCAGTTGCTTTGCGCGCACGCGAATTGCAGACCAGGTCGCCCGCCCAAACGCCAAGAGCTGATTCAGAGTCGGCGCCCCCAGCGGTGCACAGTCGGGCAACGCGCGATCAAATAGCCCGGCTGCGGCAGCTTCACGCAAATCGAAGATGGAGTCGCCGATCGCGACGCCAATATGATTTTCTCCGTTTTCGGCGCGGAAGACGCCGTACGGCAAATTCTCAAGGGGGAAATCCGAGTCCGCCGGGATCGGTACCCACGACTCGCTCTGTTGCTTCAAACGGCTGTCGGCGAACCCACGAGGATTCCGAGCGTGATCAGGTCATCAATCGGCTCGGAGAAGCTGCAGCTTCCATAAGAAATGAACCCGCTCTTTCGCATTTCGGCGACCGCATCAACGTCCGCGCGGCGATGCCGCCAGCCAAACTCCACGTCCGTCACTCGAAACGCGCCTGCGTCGCGCTCTTCCAAAATTGCCTCAAGTTCGGCGCGATCCGCACCTTGACGCGCGAAAACTGACGCAGCAAGCACATTTAGGAAACCGTGCATCAACAATCCGCTTGAGGCGTCTACGCGACGGATGGGATGGTGCAAACCCGCGGTCGCCTTGAACGGTACGTCGTTTTCCAAGGCCGTTAACAGAAACGCCGCGATCTGCGCGCTCGATGGGAAGGCGCTCTGGTCAAGTCCCCCGCAACGGATCTTTGCAGCGAGCTTGCTACGCGCTAGCGCGAACATCGCCGAAGGCAAGAGCTCATCAAATCGTTTTGTCCACGGCAGCTCAACGTATGCCGGTAGATCGCGGAGCATCGCATTATGGGAGGCCATCGCAAACTGCCCGATCGCTGGATCGAACGTTTCGCGAGCGGCTGTCGGAGCGGGGACCGCCACCTCGATTGCTTCGACTTCGATGAACGGGGATTCAGCGCGGACCGCGGAGAGCGTACGCATCTTCTCTTGCACTTTGGCTAGCCAATCGCGCGCATCGCTGCCGGCATCGACGATTGCACCGACAGAAAATCGCCGGTTATCGAGCGCGTCGCTCAGCTCGGTTATTTGCGAAGCGAGAACGATGAAACGGCCGCTGATCCAAGCATACGGTCCGCTGATAATTCCTTCGTATTCCTCAGCCGCTCGCTGCATCGGAAGACGGGCGGGCGGAAAGAGTCCTGCGTAGTCGATCAGCCGCTCAAAAAGCGTGCGCATGGCGCTCATTACGGCGCTTGGTTCGGGACGCCGGGCAACAAAACCCAGCGCTCCGAGGACGCTGCGGCGCCGTCCGCCAAGTGCCTCGGATGAGCACGATGGCAACGGCGCGGGAGCATCCTCTCGCGGATATCGATTGGGCGTATCTCGAATTCTATGTCGGAAATGCTAAACAAGCGGCGCACTACTACTGTTCGGCATTCGGCTTCGACCAGGTCGCTTATGCCGGTCCCGAAACCGGCGTCCGCGATCGCGCTTCTTATTATCTGACGCAAAACAAGCTGCGATTCGTGCTAACGAGCAGTCTGCGTCCAGACGATGCGATCGCCGAACATGTGCGGCTGCACGGCGATGGCATTAAAGATGTCGCCATCCTCGTGCGAGATGCGCGGGCAGCATACGATGCAGCCGTGAAGGCCGGCGCCGTTTCCGTCGCCGAGCCGGCCGAAAGATCGGACGAATTCGGGCGTGTTATCACGGCGTCGATTGCGACATACGGCGAAACCGTCCACTCCTTGGTGCAGCGCGATGGCTACCGTGGCCCGTTTTTACCGGGGTTCATCGAAACACACAAGAGTTTGCCGGGCTCAAGAAAACCGGGGCTAACCCACGTCGATCATTGCGTTGGAAACGTGGGTTGGGGGGAGATGGACAAATGGGGCGATTTTTATGCCCGTACGTTCGGCTTCTCGCAACTGATCTCGTTCGATGACAAGGACATCTCGACGGACTATACCGCGCTACGCTCTAAAGTGATGACTGATGAGCGCCATCGCGTTAAATTTCCGATCAACGAACCGGCGCAGGGCAAAAAGAAATCGCAGATCGAGGAGTATTTGGATTTCTATCACGGCGCAGGCGTGCAGCACGTCGCGATCGCCACGGAAAATATCATCGAGACGATCGACGCGCTCAAATATAACGGCGTTGACTTTCTCGAAACGCCCGATACGTATTACGATGAGCTCGAAGCACGCGTCGGCAAAATCGACGAGGCGATCCAGCTCTTGCGCGAACGTCGTATTCTCGTGGACCGCGATGATCGCGGTTACATGCTGCAAATCTTCACGAAGCCATTGCAGGATCGCCCGACGGTCTTCTTCGAGATCATCCAGCGCAAAGGCAGTCTATCTTTTGGTAAGGGCAATTTCAAAGCGCTCTTTGTCGCAATCGAACATGAGCAGGAGCGTCGCGGTACGCTATGATCGCCACACTCGATCGTCAAGCGCTCGTCGATTGGTACCGTAGAAATCGCGAGCGCTCAGCACAGATCTTCGCGCTTGTTGAGCCGCAGGCGTATTACACGCGCCCGATTCCGTTGCGCCATCCGTTTGCGTTTTACGAGGGCCATCTTCCGGCATTCAGCTTCTTGACGCTGAACGAACGGTCGTTGGGAGAGGAACCCATCGATCCCGGCCTCGAGAAGTTATTCGAACGCGGCATCGACCCGGGCAGCATCGAAGCAGCTGCAAAACACGACCGCAGCGATTGGCCGTCTCATGAAGCGATTCAAGTCTTCGCGCAGGAGTGCGATAAGCGAGTCGAGTCAGCGCTCGCGAGCGCGAACATCGACAATAACGACGTTCCGCGTCTCGTGCGCGCCGAAGCGGCGTACACGATCCTCGAACATGAGCCGATGCATCACGAAACGCTGCTTTACATCATCCATCAACTCGATTCCGACTCGAAGCTGCGTATCCCGCAAACGCATCAAGATCCCAAGCCGCCGCTGAATTCGCTGATCGACATTTCGGCTGGAACCGCGACGCTCGGCGCCGACCGCGACGCGCAGCCGTTCGGCTGGGACAACGAATTCGAGCGCACGGAAGTCGAGGTTCCGGCGTTTTCAATCGACGCATTTCCGGTAACAAACGCGGACTACCTGAATTTCGTCAACGCCGGCGGACCGGCGCCGCCCTATTGGAAACAACACGATCGGGAGTGGCGTTTGCGCGCGGCTTTTGAGGAGCTGCCCCTGCAAATGTCTTGGCCGGTTTACGTTTCGCATCGGATGGCGGAGGCGTACGCCGAATGGCGAGGCATGCGTCTTCCAACTGAGGCGCAGTACCATCGAGCGGCTTTCGGCTCGCCGAGTGGCGATGAGCGGCCGTTCCCATGGGGGACGCATCCGCCGGATTACCGTTTCGGCAACTTCAATTTCGCACGATACGATCCCGAGCCGGTCGATGCGCATCCTGACGGCGCCAGCGCATGGGGCGTTTACGATTTGATCGGCAATGGCTGGGAATGGACTTCGTCGGCGTTCGGCCCGTTTGACGGCTTTCGGCCAATGGCGTCCTATCCGCAATATTCGGCGGACTTCTTTGACGGGCGACACTATGTACTCAAAGGCGCATCGCCGGTTACCGCCGTTGAGTTGATACGGCGCAGTTTTCGCAACTGGTTTTTCGACGACTATCCTTATATGTACGCGAAGTTCCGTTGCGCCGGTCGCTGAGGCTTTTCGCCCTCTTCGCTGCAGTAGTCGCCGTGGCGGCGTGCACGCGCGTCGGCACCGCGCCGACAGCGGGGGGCCGTCACTTTTGGACGCAGCCCGGGGTTCTTCGGGCCGTGCTTTTCATCAATCCCAATACGTTGAACCCGCTCCTCTCAACCAGCACCGGCGAGAACATGGTTGACACGTTGATGTTTGATCCTTTGATCACGGTGGATGACAAGGGGAACGATCAACCCGTGCTGGCAGCGCAAGTGCCGACGTTGCAAAACGGCGGCATCAGCAAAGACGGCTTAACGCTGACGTACAAACTGCGGCATAACGTCAAATGGCACGACGGCGTACCGTTCACTTCGGCCGATGTCAAGTTCACGTGGCAAGCGGTTATGAACACCGCCAACAACGTCGTGGCGCGGCGCGGCTACGATCTCGTACGCTCGGTCGATACGCCCGACCCGTACACGATCGTCTTCCACATGAAGACCCGCTTTTCGCCGGCGATCGAGACGCTCTTCAGCGAGAGTGATAGCCCTTACCGCATTCTTCCCAAGCATCTGCTCACGCAGTTTCCCAACATCAATCGCGTCGCGTTCAATGCAAATCCCGTTGGAACCGGACCTTTTAAGTTTGTACGTTGGCTACGCGGGGACCATATCGAGCTCGCCGCAAACCCAAACTACTTCTTAGGCGCCCCCAAGATCAAACAGATGATCTGGAAGATCATTCAAGACACGAACACGCAAGATACGCAGATGCGCGACCACGAGGTTGATTTCGTTCCGGAACTCGGCGGTCCGCAGTATCGCGATCTGCGCGGGAATCCTGAGATCCAAATCGTTATGACAAAGTCGCCGCAGTATGAAGGCATCGGGTTCAACATGTCTCATTCGCCGCTGTCCGATCTCAAGGTGCGCCAAGCGCTTTCCTACGCGATTGACAAGAACCGAATCATGGATGCGACGCAATTCGGCGCCGCCACCGCAGCTACGGAAGACATTTCAAATTTTTCCTGGGCGTATGACCCGAACGTCACCCGCTTTGACTACAACCCGGCGAAGGCAATGCAGCTTCTCGACGCGGACGGCTGGAAGGTCGGCCCCGACGGTGTCCGCGTCAAGAACGGTCAGCGGCTCTCCCTTCTCTTTGCGAGCGCTCAAGGCAGCAGCGCCGCTCAAGCAATCACAACGCTCGCGCAGTCACAGTTGAAAGCGGTCGGGGTCGATGTGTCGATCAAGAGTTTCACGTATACACTTCTCTACGCGCCGATGCAGGACAACGGGATCTATCTTGGCGGCAAGTACGATCTGAATATCTCGGCCTGGGTTTCCGGCGCCGATCCCGACGACTCATCGCAGTTCACTTGCGCGACGATTCCGCCCAAGG
>JAFARW010000177.1 GCA_019245275.1 Vulcanimicrobiota bacterium | reverse complement strand
GAATACGCGCTGCTCGAGTACCTGCTGCTGCACCGTAACAAAGTACATACGCGCGATGAGCTCTTCAACGGCGTTTGGGGGAGCGATTTTTTGGGTGACTCCAACCTGATCGACGTCTACATCCGTTACCTGCGCGGCAAAGTCGATGACGGCTTCTCCGATAAGCTGATCACAACTGTTCGAGGCGTCGGTTATACAATAAAAGACTAAGTGCACCGCCTAAGCCGTAGCTTCACAGTCATGCTGCCGCTTCTGCGCCACTGCGTCGTTGCTGCGTCCCTTAAATGGCGCTGCCATTCAGCGGGTCGCATCGCCTAGCAGCGACGAAGAATCGCCAGCATTTCGTGTAAACCTACGGCTGAGTCGGTACACTGAACCAACTTCGCTGGCGCATCGCCGGCTGGTATGCTCTGCTGCTCGCTGCGGTCATTATCGCCACCGGCTTCATCGTCACCGCTCGCTTTCAGTCGATCCTCTACGATCAGGCGCGAAGCCGTATCGACCGCACGATGCAAGACATCTCGCGGATCGCAAATCCGTCGTCGAATCCATTTTTAAATATCGGCGAATCCGCGCCCATCGAGCAGACGCTCGCGAACAGCGACAATCTCGAGCGTTGGTCCTCGCCGACGACGTTCTTGCAAATCGACAACGCGCAAAACTACCCGATCGGGAAGAGTTCGAACATGGGCAGCATGTCGTTCCCGGCCGCAACGGGCTTGGATCCGAAGCGCGACACCGGATATCGAACCGTGCGGGTGGCGCGTGGCGAATTCTTAGTCGAAGATCGGCTCTTTGTCGAAGGCGGAAGGCAAAAATTCGTCATTCACGTCGGCGAGCCGCTCGACCAACTGAACGAGACATTCGCGCGGACGCGCGAGACGATCGCGATCATCATTGCGTTGGCCGTCATCGCAGTTATCTTTCTTTCGATCGTACTCGCCGGCCGCGCAACGCGGCCGCTTGGTGAGCTTGCAGGGGCGATGCGCGAGATCGGCTCCGATCGCCTGAATCAGCGGCTCAAATGGAAAGGCCGCGATGATGAGATCGGCAAACTTGCCGAAACCTTCGACGAGATGCTCGCACGTCTCGAGGAGGCATTCGCACGCGAGCGTCAGTTTATCTCCGACGCGTCGCATGAATTGAAGACGCCGCTGACGTCAATCAATGCAAATGCGCAGATGCTTCGCCGCTGGGGATCGACCGACGAGCGCGTGCGTCGTGAGGGTCTTGAGATGATCGCGCATGAGACGGCCGCGCTGGCGAATTTGGTCAACGGAATGCTGATGCTTGCAAAAGCCGAGTCCGAAGACAATGTTCCAAAGGAGCCGGTCGCCGTTCAGCCCGCCGCGCAAGAAGCGATTGCGAGCGCGCGAGCGCGCGCGTTAGAGAAAGGGCTCGCGCTCGAGCTACACGGCGATGGTAATCCCGTCGTGCTCGGAGATCCGAATCTGCTCCGACAAATGGTCGGGAACTTGATCGACAATGCCATCAAGTTCACCGACCAAGGACGCATCGACATCTACGTGCGACGAGATGCGGCGCAGTGTCTGATCGAAGTCTGCGATACGGGCGCGGGCATTGCACCCCACGAGCTGCCCTTCATCTTCGACCGGTTCTATCGCGCTGATAAATCCCGCAATCGAAGCGTCCCCGGAACCGGCCTCGGGCTTGCGATCGTGCGCAGCATCGCTCGCGCGCACGGCGGCACCGTCTCGGCGGAGCCGAAACCCTCCGGCGGCATGTGTCTCTGTGTTCGCCTCCCGCTCCTAGAGCGGCCAGGGCCGAAATAATCGCCCTCTCATGAACCTTCGCGCGGCCGGTTCGTACAATAGGTAGAGTGTCTCCAATTTTCTCGCGTGCGCTGAAAGCCGGCGCGGCGCTTTTTTTCGTCGGCGCGCTACCGATTGCGATTCGCTTCGTGGCCTTGGCGGATCAAAGTCTTTTTCCAGCCGCTAACTCGCCGGTTATCAACGTCAGCATCAATGGCGGAACGGTCAATTTCCGAACGTGGGACCGCCCGCAGGTGCAAATCGACTCGACAGTTCCGCTGCAGGTGCAACAGTTCTCGAGTGCAGCGATGATGCGCAACGTGCCGCGCGAGATCGCCGTGCTGGCCGGCCAAATTGATTCGCCGCGTGGAACGCTGACGTTACCACGAGAAACGTTTGTCGTCAGCTCGGCGCCTGGCGTTTCCCATGATGGTCTAGCGATCACCGGCGGGGGCGGTGAGACAACGATTACGATCCCCAACTCAACTGCGCTGCTCGTCACGCGAATGCAGCGCGGCTTCGTAACGCTCGACGGCTATCGCAACGGTACGTTCTTCGTGCGATTGCGCAACGGTTGGGTGCATCTCGCGAATATGGGCGGCGAGGGATTCGTCCAGGTGATGCGCGGTCCGATCGCCGCGAACGATTCAAACTTTCTGCGTCTGCGCGCACGGTCGGCGCTCGGGAACATTCTGTTCGAGCGCTGTCACGCGCGTCAGATCGAGGTTTCGAGCATCGCGGGCTCCATCAGCTACGACAACGGATCGTTCGAGCCGGGCCTTGCACGGTTCGAAACACAATACGGTGGCGTCGCGCTCGGCATCGGCTCGGGCAATGCGCAGGTCGCCGCGCATAGCGGCGGCGGCCGCATCCTCACCAACTACGACCGCCGCGTCAACGTTGATGCGCACGGTAACGATGCGACCGCAGCGGTTGGCGCCGGAGGGCCACTCGTCAACGTCTCATCGGGCGGTCCCGTGTTGCTCTACGACGGCGCATTACAATCTCGCAGTCGTTTGAACGGCGGATGGAGGGCGGCCGGCGCAGCGATCAATCGCGTGCAGCAACGCGTTCGCAAACCGCCGCC
>JAFARW010000151.1 GCA_019245275.1 Vulcanimicrobiota bacterium | reverse complement strand
GAGCAAAACCGGATAGACGATATCGGTGCGCGGCTGGGAGTTCTGCGGATCGATAATATCGTGATTGACCGGCAGGTTCGCAAATTCGTACATCTGCACTCGATCCGGCGTCCATCTGCGCCAAGCACGCGCAACTTGGCGCGTCGCTGAGTTGTTAACCGCCGGGTCGCGCTTGTTCGTGACCGTCACAACGGACCGGGCAAGCATCGCTTCTCGCTTCGCCGCATCGTGAACGGCATCGCCGATGCGCAGACACTGCGCCAGAGCATGCGTCGGGAAGCGTGGGTACCCCGTTGCCGGCAGCTCTTTCATCTTATAGCGCGGGTCCCACCACATGTACACATTTGGCAGCCGCAGCGCCAGCATCGCGATGGCGCGACTCAAGAAGTAGGGAAACTCGAGCATTGCAAAGACCGGATTGACCGGAATCGAGCGAGCAAGATCACTGCGATATTGCGCGAAGTACGCACATAGCAAACCACTCGTAGAGATTCCGAGCACCGCAACTCGGTCGCCGAGTCCTTGCGCGATGTCAACCGCTTCCGTTGCGCTTTGCACCAGCTCGTCAGCCGTCAATTTCGCAAGGCGCGTCGTTAGCCGATTTCGATCGCCCTGTTCCGGCAGCCGCGGAACGAGGACGTTGACGCCTTGCGCATGCACTTGCGGCGCGAAATCGCGATACTGCCCGGCGTGGTTTGTCAGACCGTGCAGCAGGACCGTGACCAGCGGTGTGCGTTGTCCGTGGTCGTAGAGTTTGGTGCCGGCTTCCGGCAAGATTGAAGCATCGTCGAGCGCTTGCAGCGCACGCACGCGCTGCAGCGCTTCGTCATAGGTCCGCGCCGGCTGCGAGTTTGGCGGAGTCAACATGCGCTAACGCTTGGCGCGGAAGCAGCCCGCTGCATGGTCGTCGGCGAGGCCGACTGCTTGCATGTACGCATAACAGATCGTTGAGCCGACGAAGCGAAAACCACGCTCCCGTAAATCCTTACTGAGGGCATCGGAGATCGGCGTTGTCGCCGCAATATCTCCCGGTTTTCTGGGGCGGTTGACGATCGGTTTTCCGTTTACGAAGCGCCAGACATATTTATCAAAGCTGCCGAACTCATCTTGAATCGCTAGAAAGGCGCGCGCATTGTCGCGTGCCGACTCAATTTTGGCGCGATTGCGCACGATGCCCGGATCGCCTAGCAGCCGCTCGATCCGCGCCGCCGTGAAACGTGCAACCTTCTTAGGATCAAACTCCGCAAAAACTTCGCGGTAGCGTTCGCGTTTGCGTAGAATCGTCTCCCAGCTCAAACCGGCTTGCGCACCTTCGAGTACGAGGAATTCGAAATGCCGCCGGTCGTCGTGAACCGGGCTGCCCCATTCTTTGTCGTGATACGCAACCATCAGATCGCTGCGCGCCCACCCGCAGCGGCGCCGCTTCACCGATCGATCAATTCAAGGAGCTTCGGATAGACGCGCGCCGCGATATCGGGATGCCGAAGCGGTTCGATGATGTCATGGCAAAAGGGAAGGTCTTTGAATTCGAAGGTCTCGATTGCAGCGCATGAATGTCGGCGCCAAGCTTGTGCGAGTACGCGCACCTGCGCGTTATTGACCGTCATCTCGCGCGCATTCGTTACGAAGAGCACGGACTTCGCGCGTGGCGCTTGGGACCGCGCTTCTTCCATCAACTCGGCGGCAAGCTGTTGCACTCGCGCGACGGCATGTGTCGAGTAGCGCGGATAGCCGTGCGCCGGCATTTGGCGCGCTTTGCGGATTGGATCCCACCAGCCGAAGATGTTTGGCAGTCGCAGCGCGGTCCGCGCGAGACGATCTGCGAACCGAGGCGGCAACATCGCGACGCCGAGGAACGGCGCGATGCAAACTGCGCGATCGACTGCGTAATGCTGCGCAGCCCACGCTGCAAGCAGACCACCGAGTGAGAACCCGATGACCGTCAAGCGATCGCCGAAACCGCGCGCGAATTCGACTGCGCTTCGCGCGGCGGATTTTAACTCAACCGGCGAGAGGGCCGCCAGCACGTCGGTCAAGCGATCTCGGTGGCCATGCCGTGGAAGGCGAGGCACGATGACGTTGTAGCCGCTTGCATGCAAACCGCGTGCGACTTCGATGAATTGATAAGGGCTTGCAGTCATGCCATGCAAAAGCACCGCTGCATTCGCGCGCCGTTCGCCGTGTGAGAGGACGATCGAGCGACCTTCTTCGACGAGAAGCGCTTCATCGCGGTCGAAGAGCAGCCGCGCGTGCGCTTGCGTCAGCGGTAGCATTCTCACTGCCTCTATATACTCGCGTCCGTCCGCCCCTGCTTCACGACACTACAAAAAAGGAGCGGCCCGCGGCGTCCTTAAGTGCCGAAAAGATGCAAACGGCCACCCATCAGGCACAACAGCTGATCCAGCTCGAGGAAAAATACGGGGCGCACAATTACGACCCGCTCAACGTTGTCATTGAGCGGGCGGAGGGCGTTTGGCTTTACGACGTCGACGGTAACCGTTATCTCGATTGCATTAGCGCCTATTCCGCCGTCAACCAAGGCCACGCGCATCCGCGTATCGTCGCTGCGCTAGAAGAACAGGCGGAGAAGGTTTCGCTCGTGTCGCGGGCGGTTCGCAATGCGCGTCTCGGAGGCTACCTCGAGAAGCTAACGCGCCTTTGCGGCTACGACATGGCTCTACCGACGAACACCGGCGTTGAGGCCGTCGAAACGGCGATCAAGCTCGCGCGCCGATGGGCGTACGACGTCAAGGGCATCGCCGAAGACGCTGCCGAGATCATCGTCTTCGAAAATAACTTTCACGGTCGCACGATCGCCGCGATCAGTGCATCGTCCGAGCCGAAATACCGGCGCGGTTTTGGGCCATTAACTCCGGGATTTTCGCTCGCACGGTATGGTGACATTGCCGCGCTTCAGTCGGCGATCACGCCGAACACCGCAGCGATCTTGATCGAACCGATCCAAGGCGAGGGCGGCGTTCTCGTGCCGCCCGACGGCTATTTAAGCGGAGCGCGCGAATTGTGCTCGCGGAACAACGTACTTTTCATTGCCGACGAAATTCAAACCGGCCTGGGGCGCACAGGCGATCTCTTCGCTTGCGACTATGAAGACGTAAAACCGGATATCCTCATTATCGGAAAGGCGCTCGGCGGCGGCATCTACCCCGTGTCTGCAACGCTCGCGAGCCGCGACCTGATGCTGCTCTTCCGACCCGGCGAGCACGGCAGCACGTTCGGCGGCAACCCGCTGGCCTGTGCGGTTGGGGAGGCGGCGATCGACGTCATCGTCGAGGAGCAGTTGCCACAGCGCTCCCGCGAGTCCGGCGCCTTCTTACGCGACCAACTGCGTAAGTTACCTAATATAAAGGAAGTACGAGGTCGCGGGCTCTTGATTGGACTCGAGCTCGATGGCTCGGCGCGCACCGTGGCGGAAGCGCTCCTGGCCAAAAGCATCGTCGCGAAGGACACACACCGTCACGTCCTACGGATCGCTCCACCGCTGATCATCGAACAGCCGCAACTAGAGTCGCTCGTTACTGCTCTTAAGGAAGTCCTGTAGCGAAAGCACTCAGCTAC
>JAFARW010000105.1 GCA_019245275.1 Vulcanimicrobiota bacterium | reverse complement strand
TTCGCGCTGTTCTTTCCGAATGAAAGAATGATTCTCGTCGGAGATGCCGTTATCGGATCACCTCGCGGCAGCTTGTCGTTGCTGCCCGATCAGAAGTACGGCGATGTCAGAAAGGCTGCACTCGGTCTGCGCCGGCTCTTGGCTTTCCAACCGGAAATTTTACTGGTGGGTGATGGAGCGAGCATCTTTTCGGGTGCAACAAAACTACTCGCCGAGTTGCTTCGGCAAGAAGGCGGCATCGACGCCTATCGCATCAACGTGGACGAATTGACATTCGAACCCTACAAAGGTCGGGGCGATTACCACTGTTTGGAAGCGGAGGTCGGCTACTGGATTGGCGCGCAGAAACTCGGCTACTGTGTGGTGACGCTCCCTCCAGGCGCAAAAGTCTGTCCTCTTCATAACCACGCACAATCAGAAGAGCTTTTCTTCGTCTTGGAAGGGAGGCCGACTATCCGAGCGCTGGACGGAGCGATCCAGTGCCGAAAAGGTGACTTTATCGCCTTCCCCACGGGACCAAGCGGAACGCACCAGCTTTTGAACGAGAGCGACGCCGATGCAACCGTGTTGCTGCTCGGCACGGAAGGGCCGGATGAGGTGTGTTTCTACCCGGATTCGAACAAGGTTCTGATCGACCCGGGACGCCTGATTTTGCGTGCGTCTCCGGCTCTCGATTACTATGACGGCGAATGAACCTTAATGGCGGATGAAACGTCGAAACAGCGCCCCGGTCTCTCACGTTACAAAGGTGGCATGATTTTCGTACGTCCTTTGGTTGCGTTGACGCTCCTTGGCTTAGTCGCCGCTGCGCCTTCGTACGCCGCGATTGCTCCGGCGACGCCGAGCAGCTGGCAATTCGTTGGCCGCGACCGCGAGAACCAACACGATCGCGAGACTCCAGACGAAGAACAGTCGGAGGCGCGCGCGGCCGGAATCATCAGCGGTTCGGTCGTCGGCGTCGATTACGCGCACGGATTCATGCGGCTCGCCGGTGCACGCGGCGTTGTCGACGTAGTCGTGTTGCCCGGTACAGCCATCATACGCCGCAGTAACGAGTATGGAACGATTGCCGATCTGATTCGCGGTGCGCATGTTTCCGTTTATGTTAGCCAAGTCGGCGGCCGGCTGGTCGCCGAACTGATTCGCATCAGATAGACTCGACGTTGCATCCCCCTGCACTCTCGGTGCAGGCGCTCACAAAGCTTTACGGGACGCGGCGCGCCCTCGAGGACGCGTCTTTCGACGTCTTCGAACAAGAGCGTTGCGTTGTTCTCGGCGCTTCCGGCGCAGGAAAGACGACGCTGTTGCGGCTCATCGCGGGCCTCGAGGAGCCGAATTTTGGATCGATCGCGATCGGCGGCGACGACGTAACGCGCGTTCCGCCCCAACTCCGCTCGACGAGCCTCTTATTTTCGCAAGGCGCGCTCTTTCCGCATATGAGCGCGTTCGAAAACCTCGCGTTCGCCGTTCGCGCAAACGGTAAGCGTCCCGCGAGCGTACGCTCGGAAGTGATTGAAACTGCAGAGTTGCTCCAGATCACGCCGCACCTCGCCACGCCGGCGCGCGCGCTTTCCGCCGGCGAACGACAGCGAGTTGCGTTGGGACGCGCGCTTCTTCGAGCGCCGATGGTTTTGTTGCTTGACGAGCCGGTGGCGCACTTGGATCCGCCACTTCGGGAGAGCGTACGAAACTCGATCATCAAAAGCGCCCTCGCGCGCAAAATCGCGATGCTCTACGTCACGCACGACCACGAAGATGCCTTTGCCGTTGCCGATCGCATCGCCGTCCTAATCGACGGAAGGATTGCGCAAATCGACTCGCCGCAGGCGATTTACGATTTTCCGGCCACGCTGGATGTCGCGCGTTTCATCGGGCCGGTTCCAATGAATCTCTTCACCGAGGAAACGGACGTTCTCGGCGTACGTGCCGAACATGTCACGCTTATAGATGAAGGTGGCGATGTGACTGGGGTCGTGGTGGGCAGCGCTCTCGCGGGCGCATCACGCTTGGTGAGGGTAAAGACCAATCGCGGCGAGGCACGCGTCTCGCTGACGAGCGGCGTCATGCCGGCGATCGGTACGAGTGTCGGTTTGCAGTTCGCGCCCGAGCACGTTCGGCGGTTCGATCGAGCGACGGGACACGCAAAATAGTGGAAGATCTGCATGACCTGGCGGCGGGAGTCATCTGCGCGGGCTTCGATGAGAAGGCCGCCGATGTGGCCGAGGCCTGTCGGGATCTACCGCTTGCCGGGTTCGTACTGTTCAGCCGAAACGCCGAATCGGTCGAGGCCGCACGCGAGATCACGGATGCATTGCGACATGGATACGACCGTGCACCCCCGATCTTGGCCATCGATCAAGAAGGCGGGCGTGTCACGCGCCTGCGTCGTCAAGCCATTGAAATTCCGTCTGCTTCGGCGATCGGTGCAACTGGACAACCGAAGTTGGCGCAGCGTGCCGGTGCACAAATCGGGCACGACCTGCGCCGCGCGGGTATCAATCTCGATTTTGCGCCGGTCCTCGATCTAGCGTTGCTGGCCGAGAATACCGTTATCGGCACGCGCGCGTTCTCCAGCGATCCGCACGCGGTTAGTGAATTCGGCGGAGCGTTTGCGGACGGACTGCAAAGCGCCGGCATCGTGCCGACATTTAAACACTTTCCGGGGCACGGCAGCACACCGGTCGATTCGCATCAGGCGCTGCCGGTGGTTGAAGTGGATGTACAAACCTTGCGTTCGCGCGATTTGATTCCGTTCCGAGAGTTGCTTCCCGACGCACCCGTTGTCATGACGGCGCACGTCGTATTTGAA
>JAFARW010000189.1 GCA_019245275.1 Vulcanimicrobiota bacterium | reverse complement strand
ACGATCGTTGCGTCGTGCGTTGCCACCGCCGTAAAGGCGCCGTGCCGAAAAGAACGCGCCAAGAGGCGCATGTAGTTAATATCGACATCCGCCTTGTTCTGATAAGCGACGCTCGGTGGTTCGAGATATGCGCCCTTCACGATTCGGACGTTCGTCCCCAACGGCAAGTGGTTCGCCAGATCGTCTAAACTGCGATATAGATACGATTGCAGAACGAATCCGACATTCTGAAGGCCTTGGTTGCGCAGCCGGCGGTAGATCGCGAGCGTGTCGTCGACATGGTGTGATTGCTCCATGTCGAGCCGCATGAAGTTGCCGAGCGACTGCGCCGTCGCCGCGACGGATGCGACGTTTTCAAAAGCGAGCTCCTTGTCGACTTCGACCCCCAAATGCGTCACCTTCAGCGCGACGCTGGAGTCGATCTCATTTCGAGCGATTCGCTGTAGTAAGTCGATGTAGGACGCGGCCGCCGCAGCCGCCGCCTGCCGATTCTGCGTATCCTCGCCGAGAATCCCGGCGGTGACCGCAAAGCCATCGCCATTTGCGCGCCGCGCGGCGCCGATGAATTCTTCAGCTGTTTCACCGGCGACAAATCTCGAAGCGCCGAATCGCATGCCGTTGCGCGTCACCCAGCGTCGCGCCGACTGATTGCCGGCCGCAGTTAGAATCGCGGCGCGAAGAAGACGATCGGCTAGCGCGGACGTCCGGCCTCGAGCCAGCGAGAGTAAAGCTCGAGTTGCTCTTGACTCCAGTAGGGTCCGCCGACCGGCATTCGGGGCTCCCTATCGCCGGTCAGATAATCGTAGACACTCTGGGCGTTGGACGCATCCGACATGTAGTCGTAGTCATCGAGTGGGACGCCCATAGGCCCCATGTGATCGAGGTCGATTTCTCGGAAGAGCGGGCGAATATCGCGCTCGAACGAAACCGGTTTATTTCCAGATTGCATGCTGAACGTTCTTCCTTTCAGGGTTTTTTCAAGGGCCTCTTACCCTGCGGCAATCGTCGGCAGCTCCGCGCGCAGCGCACGCCAGAGCCAGTAGGCCGGAATGCCGGAAAGCAAGATGCCCAAACCAATGAGCGATTCCTTTGGAAAGGCGACGTACGTATTGATAACGACGGCGGCGCTGACCAAAATGAAGAAGGCTGTCGACCATGGATGCAGCGGTACGCGTACGCCGCGCTCTTCCGGGGAGGCGCCTTGGCGGCGCATGAAGATGAAGAGCGCGATCGCTGCGAGTCCCAAGAAGATGAAGTCCATAGCCGTTACGTAGTTAAGGATCTGATCGTATCGTCCCCAAGCCGCGATCGCGATCGCGACGATCGCCTGCACGCCGATCGCAACAAGCGGCACGCGACTCCTCGGATGCACCCATGCGAGACTCTTGAAGAACAGTCCGTCGGTAGCCATTGCATAGTAGATCCGCGGTGAGGTCAGCACTTGGTTGCTGATAAATCCGAGCGTCGATAACGCGACGCCGATCGCAATAATTCGCTCGCCGAGCGGCCCGAAGGCCGCGCGCATCACGTCCGATGCCGGGGTGTCGGTGGCGCTCAAACCGGTTGCACCTAAGACACGAACCGAGACAACCGTTACGCCCAGATAGAGCACGATCACAATGACAACGCCAAGAACCATGCCGATCGGCAGCGTTCGGCGCGTGTCCTTTAGCTCGCCGTCCATGAACGGCGCCGTTTGCCATCCGTCATATGCGTAGAGAACCGGAACGAGCGCTGCGCCGAACATCGAAAGCATCGCGAGCGGAGCCATGGCCGGAAGTGGCGGGACGCTCACGGCGTGATGTGCGATCGGCGAAGCGACAACGCCGCCAACGATCAGTGCAGCGATGACCGCGATCTTCAGCAGCATCAACAAGTTCTGGGCCGTTCCGCCTTCCCGAACACCGAAGCAGTTGATTGCGCTCAAGACGAGGATCACCGCCGCAGCCGGAATCCACGGCGCCAAACCGCCGCCGAATAACGGCATGAGATAGGCGGCAAAGGTAACCGCTGCCGCCGCCATCCCGCCGCTCTGGCTGACCCATAACGCAGTCCATCCATACATGAACGCAACCGACGGATGAAATGCATCGCGCATGTAACCGTACAATCCGCCGGACGCCGGTCTTCGCCAGGCCAACTCCGCGAAGACAAAGCCGCCGATAATGGCGACCAGGCCGCCGAAGATCCAAACTCCTAAGATGAGCGGCGTCGTGTGAACGCGCTGCGCAACGACTGAGGGATTCCGAAAGATTCCGGCGCCGACAATTCCGCCGGCAACGATCAGCGTCGCGTCAAAAGCGTTGAGCTTTCGAGCGAGCTTCACGTCATGAGACTGAGATAGTAGCGATCAAACGCGTGCAGCAAGCCCTCTTCGCGTGCATACGGCCCAGGCGTGTACGACCGCGAGCCGATGCCGGCTTGCGTGAGCTCGTTCACGCGCCAATCTTGCCGATTGGTGAGGTCCCAAAACTCGACGACATCGGCCGCGTCGAAATCAGGCCGGTGCAGTTCATGCTGACCGAAGAGCCACTCACAAACGATCCTCGTGCGGTCGTGCGCGAGCGGTATCACGTAGTGCGCCATAGCGTAATCCGGATGCAAGCTCAAGAGCAGGGATGGGAAGATCGTGTAGTAATAGGCGCGCTGCCGCTCGTCTCCGCCGACAAGCGGCTTGCGGCGGCTGCTTCCGCTAGTCGTCAAACTCTTGCCATCGTGCAAGCGCGAGAATCCGCCAAGAAATGGCCCCTCGGTGAAATCGTTGCGTCCGCTATTTGACGGTGACAGTTTTTCGAGTTGCGGGTGAATGACTGGACAATGGTAGCATTCAGAGTAGTTTTGGAAGATCAACTTCCAGTTAGCCGCAACCTCATACGCAATCCGCTTTGCGGCTCGCAACTCCGGCAAACGCCATGCGGTGAAGCGACCGTCTAGCGGTGCAAAGGTTTGCGCCGCTGACGAGGCAGCTTCGTCGATGCAGATGAAGATGAAGCCCTCAAAATCCGCGACGCGCGCTTCGCGCAAGGGGTACTCAGCGCGATCGAAATCTTCAACGCCTTCCATGTTGCGCGCAACCAGCAGCGAGCCGTCCAGTCCATAGGTCCAGGCGTGATACGGACACTGAATCGTTTTCTTCAACGTACCTGCCGCTTCGGTGCACAGTCGCGTGCCGCGATGACGGCACACATTGAAAAACGCGTGCACCCGATCTTCGGCATCGCGCGTTACGATCAAACTCTCGCCCGCCAGTTCAAAAAGAAAGTAATCACCCGGTGAGGCGATCTGTTCTTGCCGGCCGGCAGCGACCCATGATCGCGCGAAAATTCTCTCTTGTTCGCGTTCAAACACCGATGGCGAAGCATACCAGGGTGCATCGAGCGTCCTCGCTCCCCTAGGCGTAGAAGCCGGGGTGAACGTCCGCACGTAGCTTACGGCGAGGGGGAAGGGCTCGGCGCCGAAAGTGCGTCGGCGACGCTGCGCGCCGCGATTCCCTTAAGTGCGCGAGCATGGGGTCCGATTTTCGATAACATGATCGCTGCTTGCGCGCGCGTCAGTGCTGTCTTGGGATGAAACATTGCAATCACTCCAAAGGCCCGCGGCACATTATCGACGCGCATCTTAGGATCATTTTTGTTTTGGTTGTCATCCCATTGGCCGGTTGCAATCGCGCCGACATATTCCGGTGAGATATCGTGCTTGTCTTTCCAATCCGGCAGACTGTAGTAGCCGTATGTCGGCTGCGATTTACTGATTACGAAATCTTTATCAACGCCGCCGCGATCTAGAGCGGACTTGATTGCGACGGCTTGCTCGTGCGTAATCGGAACGTCGGGCTGAAACGTCTTGTCCGGAAATCCTACTGAAATACCGGCGTCTTGGAGGCCCTGAATGTATTGGAAATCGGGGTCGCTCGTCTTGATGTCCGTAAAGCTCGACGGCTCGCCCTGCGCCGGATGAATGAGATTGTTCGAGTCGCTCGCCCAAATTGCGTTGTTGGCATTAAAAAGCCACCGTACAAATTCGCGCCGTAGCACCGGTTTTGCTGGATTAAAATGCCCCGTGGGCGCACCGAAGACGCCGAGCGACGCGAGTTGGGTAATCTCGTTAGCGCCAAATACACCGTTGAGGTCGTCGTACGAGACATTAAGGGTCGAGGGAGTTGCATTCGGCGACGCCGACGATGCAGCCGTCGCCGTCTGTTCCGGAGCGGCACCTGAGGGCGCTTCCGTGGCGGTCGTGCTCGCGCTTTGATTCGAACAAGCGCTAAACAGCGCCGCGGCAGCTAATGCAAAAACGATGCGTTTCATCGAGCCTCCAACACCAATTGCGTTATGGCGTGAGGTATTTACCGCCGCTGGGGCTTCCCTGCTACTGGACCTTAACGAGGCTCGGGAACCGCTTGTGCAACGCTTCTAACTTCGGCTTGTCGTTGTAAACGATATACGGATTATCCGGATTGTGCTGCATGAAGTGCTGGTGGTACGCCTCGGCCGGATAGAACGCTTGAAGCGGTTCGACTTTGGTGACGATTGTATCGCGAAAGACTTTATGCGCGGTGAGTTGGTGGATGTAGCTCAGCGACTCCGCACGTTGCGCATCGGTGGCATAGAAGATCTCGGAGCGGTACTGCGAGCCCGTATCAGGGCCTTGGCGATTCAGTTGCGTCGGATCGTGCGCGACGAGAAAATAGACGTCGAGCAGTTGCTTGAACGAGATCTTGGCGGGGTCGTAGGTCACGTCAATGGATTCGGCGTGCCCGGTTAAGCCGGTGCTTACCACTTCATAATGCGCCGTCAGTTTGTTGCCGCCGGAATAGCCGGAGACAACATTTGAGACGCCTTTGAGCGATTCGAAGACGCCTTCCATTCCCCAAAAACAGCCTCCGGCAAGAACAACGTGCTGCTGACCGGCCTGTGCGGCCGTCCTCAACAATGTCGTTAATGCGATCGCACAAGCGAACGCCGCAAGCCACCGGAGCGTTATCATTTTCTTCATCTCGCTATGCCATACAACGCTCGAGGGCTTCCTTTGGATGCAGCAAGACGTTCGTAGAGTGAGTCGAACGGGCCGTTCCGATGATGCGGAGGACGATACAGGCCCGGCGGCTCGAGGTCGCGTTTCGAATTGTGGTGGTTTGCGGCGCGCTCTTTCTTGCTTTGACCGTGCTTGCGATGCTGCTCTATCCGGGAGGGCGCGTAGGCGATCCAAACAGCCAAGGCTATGCGTTCTTTTCTAATTTTTTCAGCGATCTCGGCCAGACGCGGACGTATGGCGGGCATGCCAATCTTCCGTCGCTGATCTTATTCTGTACTGCATTGGGCGCGGCGGCAGTTGCGATTGCGATTTTCTTTGTCAGCTTTGCAGCGTTGTTCGAAAGGTCAACCGCTGCGCGAATGGCGGCGAACGCAGCGGCAGTCGTCGCGATCGCCGCAGCGGTATGCTTTATCGGCGTCGCAGTCACGCCGTGGAATCTCTATCTGCAGGCCCACAATGACTTCGTTCAGTGGGCATTCCGCTTGTATTTGCTTGCAATCATCGCCGCCGCGGCAGCATCCTTGCGCGCGCCCGGTTTTCCGCGCCGGTTTGCGGCCATCTTTGGCGCATTTGCGCTTCTGCTCGCAGCCTACATCGGTGTGCTGACGTTTGGACCGGCGGCTGGGACACCCTCCGGTGCGCTGATCCAGGCGACGGCACAGAAGATTATCGTCTATGCCTCAATCATCACTGTATTGATTCAGGCGCTTAGCGTGCAGAAAACGCTGCTCGCTTAACACGGAAAGGAAGTTCTTATGAAGGTCCGGCTCGCACCATTCACGCTGATTACGTTGCTCGCCACTTTGTTGGCATGGCCGTATTCGCCATCCAATGCCGCAATGACGGGCGGCTTTACGGTCGCGCAGCAGAGCGCGATCGTTGCAGCGGCAAAACGCGAGCTGGCCCTATTTGGCGGACGCGCGCCGATACCGGGAGTTCTGATCGGGATTTGGGCACCGGGCAAGACCTTCATCCGATCGGTTGGATTCAGCGATCTGGCAACCCGCAAGCCGTTCGCAACCGACGACAGATTCCGAGTCGGCAGCAATACGAAGACGTTCGTGGTCAGCACGCTGCTTCAGTTGGCCGATGAGAAGCGTCTAAAGCTCGACGATCCGATCACGAAGTTTCACATCGGCGTGACCGTTCCGAATGGAAACCGCATTACTGTTCGTCTGTTGACCGAAATGCGCAGCGGTCTCTTCGAGGCCTACAACACTCCGCAGTTCAGCAAATTGCCCAACTCGCCCCAAACACAGGTTGCCCCTCGGACACTGATTCGATGGGCTGCGGCTAAGTCTCCCGTTTTCTCGCCGAACGCGCGTTGGATGTACTGCAACACAAACTACTTGATTTTAGGCCTCATCATCGAGGCGGTAACACACGACACCGTGCAGCACCAGATTCAAACTCGTTTCCTAACGCCGCTCGGCCTCACGAACACGACTTTCCCGACCACCGATCCCAATATGCCGAAACCGTACGCGCACGGCTATGGGTTGGATAAGAATCGTAACTGGACAGACGTCAGCGTTGATCTTTCGCCGACGATCAGCTGGTCGGCTGGCGCAATGATCTCAACGATGCCGGACATGAAGCGTTGGGTCAAAGCGTACGTAACCGGCGCCGTCAATAGCAAAGCGAGCCAAAAGGCGCGCCTCAGCTGTATTCCGATTGGTGACGACGATATGCGCTTCGGGATGGGCATTGGATGCAGTGCAGGCTGGTATGGCTACACCGGCGGAATACCCGGCTATCACACGGCTGCGTATTACATGCCGGCAAAAGACGTGACCGTCATTGCCTTTGTGAACTCGCAACAAGAGAAGCCGAAATGGGGAACCGCGAACGCGATCGTGCATGAAATCGCGCGCATCCTCTTTCCAAAGAACGTTCCGTTCCCGGACACGGCCCACTAGCGATCCGACGTCAAATCGCGTCGGCTATCGCCATTAACTTGGTCACGGTATTCCAGTTTCGACCGGTCCCCGAGGATGCCAAAAACCGTTCGACTACTGTCGAGCCTACTTTCGAACGACCCTGACCGTCCGGATAGTAGACATAAGCGGCCTTGCCGTCGACGCTGAACATCTCGCGCCCTTGAATTGCCGCACGCAGTCTTTGCGCCGCTTCCTGAGTGGGCGCGGTTCGAAAGAAGAAGACGATTAGCCGGCTTGCGTCTTCCGTGGCCTCGCGCCGAAACGGATTGCGGCTAATGATCCGCTTAAGGTCGGCTGCCGTCCGCACAAAATAACGAACAGGGAACTTGAACCGCTTGTGCGTTTCGCTTTCCAGGAATTGTTCGAGCTTCGGTGCCGTCGTGCCGGTGGCACTGAAGACGACATTTCCGCTTTGCAACAGCGATTGAGCGCCGGCGAAGCCTAAACGCACGAACATCGCACGCAATTCGGCCATCACGACTTGATTGCGCCCGACGACGTTGATCCCGCGCAGCAGGGCTATATAAACCACCTAACTCATAAATTCGACTTGCTTGAAAGAGCCACATCTGGTAAAGTGGCCGCCTCGCCGATGTGCGAGGCTTTCTTATTGGAGGGGTAAACGTGGCGACCCAAGTTTCACCCCATCAACGTGGCTTCGCCTGACTTGAGAACTTTTGATTCCGCTCGCGTCTGCGCCGGCATGTAGAGTTCGAGCGGTTTGAGAATTGAATGGTCATGGCTGCGATGAATGCGCTCAGGATCGAAGCGAATGGCGAGCAGTATCAGGTTGCACGCGGCGTCCAGCCGATAACATATCGTTTCGGTCCGTTCTTGCTAGACAGCGGCCGCCGGATGCTCTTTTCAGCGCTCGGAACACGGGCGCTGCCCGAGAAAGTCTACCAGGTCCTGGCGCTGCTGGTACAAGCGAACGGCGAAATGGTCTCCAAGCAAATGTTCATGGAACGTGTCTGGCCTGAAGGCTATACAAGCGATGCGAATCTTACCCAACACATCTTTGTGTTGCGGCATTTGCTTGGCGAGAGCGCCGGCCAAAACGAGTACATCGTGACTGTAGCCGGCAAAGGCTACCGGTTCGCAAAGCCGATCGAGAGCAAGCTCGGTTTAGCAATGAAAGGCGCGTGCGAGCACTGCTTGATGTCGCTCGGCGTCGGGAGCGTGGCGATGATTTGCTCCTATGAGTGCACATTTTGCGAGATATGCGCCCGAAGGGTTGAGCTCAGGTGTCCCAATTGCGGCGGCGAACTCGTTCAACGACCGCGTCGAAAGAGCTAAGAAGAAGGCCCCGGAAACGTCCGGGGCCTTTTCCTTTTGGTCGGTTTTCGACTAGAACTTGAACTGCAACGTCAGATAAGCGGTGAAGGGCAAGAAGCTAGTCAATGCAGTGTACGGGTACCTGATGTTTTGCGACCAGATGTTGCCGTTCGCGGCTACGTCGTTCGGCGATGATCCATTAAAGAATCCAGCGCCGGGTTGCGTTCCAACGAAGCTTTGATTCGTATCGTATCCACAAACCACTGTACCCGGCGGCTCGGCCGTTGACCACGGCGTTTGCGTTCCGCCAAAGCACCGATTGTAGATATTGGCAAGCACCAGCGTCGCGCCGACTCGCGGCGAGAAGTCGTAGTGCATCTGCATGTTCAGGTTGAACAGCCACGGGTTTTGGTACTGACCCGGGTTGTCGAAGTGACCCGTGTACGGATTCGGGATAAACAACGCGCCGAAGTTATTCAGCGAGTTGCCGCATTGCGTGTAGTTCGCAAAGCCCGGGTTCACCGGATCCGGAACCGGCGTGATCGGTCCGAAGACCCCGCCAC
>JAFARW010000060.1 GCA_019245275.1 Vulcanimicrobiota bacterium | reverse complement strand
CGCGCGATGCATCTCGGGCGCATTCGGATCGAAGCCCAAAACTTTGAGCGCAACGTACGCTTCGATCGTCGTGCTCAGATCGGCCGGCCCGTCGTAATAGAGAGCCCACGATCCATCCGCGCGCTGGTTCGCGAGAAAATGCTCGATCGCGCCGGACGCGATCGGAACCACGTCCGCGCCGAGAAAACGCAACAGCAGGACGTGTTCTGCGGTCATCGTTACGTTCGTCTCGAGCTCGCCGGACCACCATCCCTGCGGTGACTGCGCCGCTAATAGCCAATCGGTCGCGGATTGCAGCGCTTCAGGCAACGTGGCGTTCCAACACAAGTGATTGCGCGGCGGTAATGCCGCTGCGAACGGCGGATTCCATCGTATCGAGCCAACCCGTGTCTGTCCAGGAACCGGCCACGGCGACGCGCGACCGCCGCGTGCGTTGCATCGGGCGAATGACGCCGTGTTTTGGCAGGTACGTTGCTTCGGGATTGCGCGTCACCGCACTGTTGCGCAAACTTGCAATCGACAACTCTGAAACGGCCGCGCGAACTTGATCCCAGGCTAGGGTCGCAAGCTCATCCGTCGGCAGCCGAACGTACTGTTCGGCGGCGCTCACGCTGCAACAGATGTAGCCCGCTTCCTTTTGAAAGATCCACTGCACCGGCGAATCGATCAATGCGGCAAAATCGAAATCGAGCGCGCCACGGTCGTGCCAAAGATGGACGTCGATGATCGGCATTGGTTCGTATTCGTCCAGCGCCGGCAGGCCGTATTGGGCGCTGTTGTGCAGCACCTTGGCGAGCTGCCGCGGCGGCACGGCCAGCACGATCGCATCGTAGGAGCGGCGCTCGGCGCCCGCCGGCTGCACCGAAGGCCGGCCATCGTCGTCAATGTCGACGGCAAGGACCGCCGTGGAGAGATGGAGTTCGTCAATATTTCGCGCGGCCGCGTTCATGATGTGCGCGAGCGGGACTCTTGCAAAACCGAAACGTGCCGCGCCGGCATCTTCGAAGAAAGCGCGCCACAAAACGAGCGCCGCATCGCTGGCGGCGATTCGTTCGAGCGGTGCGTTCAGTGCCGGCACGATGAACGGTTCCCAGAATGCGCGCACTTCATCGCGCCGTTGTCCGCGATCGGCAAGCCACGCGGCAAAATTCTGCTCGGAATGCAGGGCATCTTTGATCGAACGGAGCGCGCCGATCACTCTGAGTCGCGCCTTCCAATTTAGAAGGCGGTAGGTCAAGAATGAAGCGGCCAGATGCAGGGGTGGCGGCAGCCGCATTGCGCGCAGCCGACCCCTTTCGCCGTCGCGTGTAAAAACAAGCACATCGAAACGCGGCTGCAGATAGAGATTCTCGCCCATCCCGGCGCGCTCGACGAAGCGGATGAATTCGGTGCAGCAGGCTAAGAAGACGTGCTGGCCGTTGTCAACCTCGCGCCCTGCAACCTCAAACGACGTCGCGCGGCCACCGATCAGACGACTTCGTTCGTAAAGATGAACGCGGCACCCGTTCGACTTCAATTCGAGCGCCGCCGAGAGACCCGCTAGCCCGGCACCGACAACTGCTACATCGGGCGCAGCCAAGATCCGACCATGATCCGCAATTTTTGCGTGTGCGATAGCGCTGCGCGTTCGCGCAACGGGAGGCGCGGGTCGCTCTCGATCATCTCGAGGATGTGTTCGTAGATGCTCGCCATCGTCTGAACGCAGGCCGCCGCGCGTCGCGGTATGTGAGCGAGCACGCGGTAACCGGCCGCGAAAAACTCCCGCGCGCGCGCGATCTCAAACGCGACGAGGTCATTCCACGCTGCCGATGGAGCCGCGCGCAAAATCTCCGCTTCAGTGACGCCAAACCGCTGCAAATCCTCGCGCGGCAAATAGATGCGGCCAAGTGAAGCATCCTCGCGCACGTCGCGCAGGATGTTCGTCAACTGCAGCGCGAGCCCAAGCTCGTCGGCATATTGCAGCGCTGCCCGGTCGTCAAAGCCGAAGATGCGCACGCACATGCGCCCGACGACGGAGGCGACCAGCGTGCAGTAGTGCTGCAGCTCTTGCCACGTCGCATAACGCGTGCACGCCGCGTCCATCTCGACGCCGTCAATCAACATCAGCAGCTCTGCTTCGGGGATGCGGTAACGTCGAATCGCATGGCTGAGCACATGCGTGATTGGATCGGAATACAGCCCGCGCGCGCTTTCCTTCACGCGTGTGCGGTGTAACTCCAGGCGTTGCGGCAGATCGTCGAGATTGGAACCGGCTTTGTCGGCTTCGTCGTCGATCTGGCGCGCAAGATCGTAGAGCGCGTAGATTGCGACACGCTGATCGCGTGGCAAAGAGACGAAACCCCAATAGAAGTTCTTCGCTTCGCGACGGGCCATGCGTTCGCAGTACCGTTCCGCTTGACGGAGCGGATCGGTTGCGGCCGCGCTAGCGACTTCCAACGGCTTGTGCACTACTTGGTTCCTTGAGTCGATGAAGCGATTGCAGCACCGCCTGGATGAAGATGACCCATCGGCGTGAGCCGCCGACGCTGGGGCGCCGCAAGTCCGTGCGGTAATCGAGCGCCGCAATCCTGCGACAGATCGATAGTCCTCCCAAACGATAGAGGGCCAATTGTAAGCGCAGTGGATAGGGCGCCATCGCCTCGAGGGCTCGTCCAGACTGCAGTAGCGTAGTCGCCCGCTCGCAGAGTGCGCGTACGGCACCCGCAACGCCGAAAGCTCGGATATCCTCTTGCAACAAATACGTGCGCCCGATCGCCCGATCGCGCGTGACGTCTTGCGCATGATTCGCGAGTTGTAAGCCGACGCAGACGTCATCCGAGAGCTTCTCCGCTGTCGCGCTGTGAATGCCGAAGACGCGCAAGACCATCCGGCCGACCGGCGCCGCAGAAAGCATGCAGTAGCCGAGAAGATCGGGCCACGTTTCGTACGACTTGATCGTCTGGTCCTCGATATTCGCCTGGATCAGATCCAAGAACGGCTGAGACGGCAATGTGCATTGGTTAACGGTTTCGCGCAGCGCGATCAGAACCGGATGCACGGGCGCGGCGCCTTCAAAGAGCGCGACGACCTCACTGCGCCAGCGCGCAAGGCGCGAGAGCGCATCACCCCCGCTTTCGTCGCCAAGGTCGTCGGTCGTTCGGCAGAAGCCGTAGATTCGTCGTAAGTGAACGCGAAGTTCGGCGTGGACGAGTGGTCCGGCAACGATAAAGTTTTCGTAGTGACGCGCCGCAAGGAGTTTGCAGTATGCGTCCGCAGCGATGCGCTCGTTCATCTTTGGATGGGATAGAGATGACTGCCGGACCGCAGATCGGCGAGCGTCCGAGCACCGAGGCAGAACATTGCGATCCGCAGCGTCTCAATAATTTCGCGAGCGCACTGGTTGCCAGCGTCGTTGCCCTCGGCGGCGGCTTTTAAAAAGGGAGCCGCTATTCCGACCAGATCCGCACCGAGAGCAATCGCCTTTGCGACGTCATTCCCGTCGCGAATGCCGCCACTCGCGAATATCGTGTGCGATGGTGCCGCTTCGCGGGCGGTGATTAGCGCCTCGGCGGTCGGAATACCCCAACTCGCGAACGCGGCTGCCACGCGCACGCGCCACGGTTCGCAGAGTCGATAGCGTTCGACCTCGCTCCAGGAGGTGCCGCCGGCGCCCGCTATGTCGACGGCGCTCACCCCGGCGTCGAAGAGCGCACTCACAACGTCAGATGATAGTCCCCAGCCGACTTCTTTTACGACGATCGGAAAATCCACCGCCTTGCACACGGCCGCAATTTTTGAAAGCAAGCCGCGGAATATCGTATCGCCTTCGGGCTGAAGCGCCTCTTGTAGCGGATTGAGATGCAAAATCAGCGCATCCGCTTGCAGCAGTTCGACAATTTTCGAGCACTCCGCGGCGCCGTAGCGGCGATTCAATTGCACGGCTCCCAAATTTGCAAACAGCAGAGAATCGGGCGCGATCGCGCGCACATCGAAGGTCGGCAGCAGATTGGGGTGCTCGAGAAGCGCGCGTCCGGATCCAAGGCCCATCGCCAGGCCGCTTTGTTGTGCAACGAGTGCCAAGCGCCGATTGATCTCGCGCGCCTCCGGCGCTCCGCCGGTCATGCTCGAAATCAATACCGGGGCGCGCAGCCGCCGCCCAAAAACTTCGCAGTCTGTCGCGACCTCGTCTAAGTCAATTTCCGGTAGTGCGCAATGGCGGAAACGGAATGCTTCGAAGCCGCTCGTAACGCCCTTCCCGCTCACGTCCTGCTCGAGATTGATTCGCAGGTGCTCCGCTTTGCGCGACGGCGTTCCGTCAACGTCTTTTTCGATCCGTCTCACTCTTGCCAAGCATCCCTCAATCGTGAAAATGCTCCTGCAGCATCGGCGCGAATAGGGGGCCGCATGCGCATCGGTTCGTTGGAACATCGTGACCTTTTTTGTCGCTGGTTTGTCAATACACACATGCCTTATGAGCCGGAGCAGTTGCCGTGGCCCGAGCTCGATCAGGACTCGTTGGACCTGTTGCGTGCGATTCCGATTTGGAGTACGGCGTTGCAAGTCGAGCTCAACGCCGGCGTCATGGTCAATGGGTTTGCGGCGACGCGAAGCGATTCGGTCATACGTGAAGCGGTCGCGTTGCAAGGCTACGAGGAAGAGCGGCACGCGCGGATGATCGCGACGCTCGTCGACCGTTACCAACTGCAAGCGACGCGCGAAGAACCCAAAGTCACTCCGACACGCCGTGCGTTTATCGATTTTGGTTACAATGAATGTTTGGACTCGTTCTTCGGGTTCGGCATCTTTCGGCTGGCGCGCGAAGCGCGAATTCTGCCGGAGAACCTCACGTCGTTGTTTTCACGCGTGCTGTATGAGGAAGCGCGCCACATCGTCTTCTTTGTCAATTGGATCGCATACGACCGCGCAATTCGCGGCTATTCGTCATTCAAGAATACGGCTGCGACCGCACTCGGCTATGTGCGCGCATTGATGAAAACGATTGGCCGCGCCAAAGAAGCGAAGCCGCAGAGCGGCGTGTACAATGCGCCCGACATGATCAAGGGTTTGACGTTCAGCGCGTTTTTGCAGGCCTGCTTGCTCGAGAATGATGCCAACATGACGAACTTCGATCAAGACCTGCTGCGACCGCGCGTGATTCCGGCGATCGCGCAATCCGTCTTGAACGTTATCCAGGCAGGCGGGCGAATCAAAGAATTTGCGCGCGCACGCGCGACTCGTTAAGCCCAACCATCGCGAGCTGATCGTTTCGGCCGACGACTTCGGGCTGAGTCTTGAAGTCAATGAAGCGATCGAGTGCGCGCATCGCGACGGCATCCTTCGCGCAGCAAGTTTAATGGTAGGAAGTTCTCAGGCCACCGATGCGGTTGAGAGAGCGCGGCGATTGCCCGCGCTCCGTGTCGGCTTGCATTTAGTGTTGGTCAACGGACGACCGCTGCTGTCGCCCGGACAACTTCCGGATTTGGTCGAAGCCGACGGCTGCTTCCCAACGGACTTAGGAAGAGCGGGCATGCGTTATTTCTTTCGCCGCGGCGCCCGAGAGCAGCTGGAAGCGGAGATTCGCGCGCAGTTTGAGGCGTTTGCGCGCACTGGATTGCTCTTAGACCATGTGAATGCGCAGAATCACATGCACGTTCATCCGACGATTCTCGGTTTGATTTTGAGAGTCGGATCCGAATTTGGAATGCGCGCCGTGCGCGTGCCGCGCGAACCGTTCTTTGCATCGTGGTCCGCGACGCGCGACGATTTCGGCGGCCGTCTAGCAAATGCGGTCCTTCTGTGGCCGTGGCTAACGTTGATGGAGATGCGCCTGAAGCGGGCCGGGCTGCAGACAAACGACTTCGTGTTCGGCATGAATGACAGCGGCCGGATGACTACGTGCCGCGTGCGCGCACTTGTGCGCCGCCTGCCGCCGGGTATTTCCGAGATGTACTTTCATCCGGCGACAAAATCGTGGCCGGGCATCGAGCCGGCGATCGAAAACTATGCCTTCGCGGGCGAACTTGCCGCGCTGACGAGTCCGGAAGTCGCGGGTACTTTACGCGACGCCGGCATCACACCCGTCGCTTTCACCGATTTGGTCGAACGGCGTGCTGCGTAGAATTTTGCGCGGCGTCGCATTCGGTGGCGGTCTGGCGGGACTCGCATATCTCGCCGTCGCGCGCAGGTGCGTTGCCGATTTCAAAGCGCGGGGACGCGAGCGAAGCGACGAGCAGCCCTCGGTTACAATCTTCAAGCCATTGTACGGAGAAGAGCCTGACCTCGCTGAGAATTTGAGTTCCTTTTGCCAGCAGGACTACGCTGATTTTCGCGTGATCTTCGGCGTCGCGGACGTAGACGACCCAGCGCTAGCCGTCGCCGAGCGCGTTCGCGCATCATTTCCATCGCGCGACATCGTCGTCGCCGTGGGCGGCGCGCAGACCGCGGGCAACCCGAAGGTCGCCAATCTGCTGAACATGGCACGAGATGCGCGGGGCGAGATTTACGTCATCGCGGATAGCGACATGCGCGTCGACGGGAAGTATTTGCCCACGCTCGTGGCTCCTTTTGCAGACCCGCGCATCGGCGCGGTGACTTGCCTCTATCGTGCCCGTGCCGCAAACGGACTCGCGTCCGCATTGGGCGCGATGTACATCAACGCATATTTCGCACCCTCGGCTTTGGTTGCGGCTGCGTTCCAAGACGTCGGATTCGCGCTCGGCGCGACGATCGCGGTGCGGCGCAGCAT
>JAFARW010000003.1 GCA_019245275.1 Vulcanimicrobiota bacterium | reverse complement strand
CTTTGAGGATGAACGACTCTTCGCCCGCGACGCTGTGAACTTCGCTGACTTCCGAAAATTCGGAGAGCGTGCCGGTGAAGCTCGCATAATCGCAATCGGGCGTCGTGAAGCAGCTGACGAAAGCGACAAGCTCGAGGCCGAGCCTGCGCGTGTCCAACTGAGCGCTGTAGCCGCGGACGAAACCGCGCCCCTCGAGGCGTTTCACTCGGTCGTGAACCGCAGGTGCTTTAAGGCCTACCGCCGACCCGAGTTCGGCAAAGGTCGACCGCGCGTTGCGCTGCAACGCGTCGAGGAGCCGTAAGTCGAGTTCGTCGAGTTCGCCGTTCTGCATAGTTGTTCGCCGATAACGCGCCGAGAGGCGGTATTTATTCGGTTGAACTACGATAACACAGGCGGTTCATTCGAAGCAAGGGCCTCGAGAGGCTTTTTACATCCGCATGTTGGCCTGGGAGCCAGACTGCATCAGCCGAATGTGGTCCACCGTCGCCTGCCAGGCGGTCGGGCCAACTCCAACCGCGCTTCGGAACGGGTATTGGAGTTCGAAGAGCAGGACGAGCACCGAAGTAATGACGACTGCCACAATCGCCGTCATGACCAAATGAGCGCGTGGATTGGAGGAACCGAAGAGCCAACAGAAGCCGATGACGCAGATCGCTCCGAGAATGAGCACGACCCACTCGAACCACGAGACGCCGCTCTGGCTGCTACCGATTCGGCGAAGGCGGTCGTCGTGAAGAACGGTCAACTGCTGGAGCGTTGCGGCTTGCGCATTTGACTGGCGCTGATTCAGCGGGCTGACGTCGCCGGCGGCGCCGATCGCATCCATGACGATCAAGTCTGCGGTAGGATGAATTTCACCGGTCCGCATATCCGGCCACTCCCCTTCGACCATCGTCTTGGCGTATTTCAGCATGTCGTCGCGTATGCGTGAGCGCACCGCGTACGGCAAGCCGACGGCCGAGTGCCATGCATCCGCCGCCGAGGCGGCCTCCATGGCGACAAGATCGCGCGCCTCTGCGAAATGCTGCCACGCAATAACGGTCAGAAATCCCAATAGAACGGCATACAGTGATCCAACGACCGCGATGATAAAACCGCCAACCTCGTTGTGTGGTATAAAGTCGTGGTCCCGAAAACGGCGATGGAGATATGCTTGTCCGCCGATCGCAATGCCTACGGCGATAATTATCGCGACGATGAGCAGAATCGCAGGCGGGGTCTCGTAAAGGAGCGTCATGAGGAAGAACCTCGTATGCCTTCGTTAGTCCGCTGGGCCGTCATCCGACGAGCAGCAGTATGGTTCTGCGCGACGTTCCTCGCAGCATGCGCACACGGCGCTCCAATGTCGCCGCGTATAGCGAACAGCGTGCGCTTCGACCTAGCAGCCGATCCGGCGAACTTAAATCCGCTCTTCGCACATCAAGATGCTGCATCGGTCGAGCTTCAGGTTGCGCGGCTTGCGTTCGAGCCGTTCATCGACTTGGACGAACGCGGTCGTCCAACGCCGGCGCTCTTGAGCGTCGTTCCAAGTCGGCAGAATCGGGGCATCTCGGCGGACGGGCGTACGATCACCTACCACCTGCGGGCGGCCGTCAAATGGCAAGATGGAAGACCGGTCACATCGGACGACGTCCTCTTTACGCTGCGGACGATTTTAGACCGGCGCAATCCGGTCCGCTCGCTCGAGGGCTATGAGTTGATCGATCACGCAGTTGCGCGCGGGCCCCACATCGTCGTAATTCACCTGCGCAAACGTTGGGCGCCCGCGGCCACGACGCTCTTCTCATACGGCATGAGTTCGCAATTTGTCTTACCGGCGCACGTTTTGCGCGCGCAGGGGCCGCTGTCAACCGCGGCGTTCAATGCCGTGCCGGTTGTTGGCGATGGACCATACAAGTTCGTCGAGTGGAAACGCGGCGAGCGAATACGCTATGAAGCAAATCCGCTCTACTGGCGTGGCGAGCCAAAGGCCCGAGTCTTGGATATCCGCATCATTCCGGATCCGTCGACAAACCTGACGTTGCTTTCCGCCGGGGAACTGGACTGGAATCTAATCGCGCCGCTGCAACAGGCAACGCTGCTCAGCAAGCCGCAAATCGTCTATCGGTACGTACCTACCGCGACGGTGGCCGGCGTTGCGATCAACATGTCGCACCCGCCTTTGGATGATGTGCGCATTCGCCGCGCACTGGCGATGTCAATCGATCGCGATGCGATCAGCGCCAAGATTACGCTGGGCAAATATCCGGTGACAAACAGCGCGCAGCCTCAGTTCTCTTGGGCGTACGATCCATCCGCACGGCTGCCAAACTACGATGTGACGGCGGCGGATGCGCTCTTTGACGCCGCGGGGTGGAAGCGTGGAAGCGGCGGCACGCGTTTTAAAGCCGGCAAGCCGCTCGAATTCACGTACGTGCAATTTCCAGAGACGGCGACCGGTGTGCGTGCAGCGACCATGATTCAGAGCGAGCTGCACCAGCGCGGCGTTGAGGTTCAAATCAAGTCGATCAGCAATGCGCAACTGTTTTTGCCGTCCGCGCGTGGTGGAACGTTGGCGAGCGGCGCGTTCGATTTGGCCTATGTGCCGTGGACGTTCGGGGGCGATCCGGACGACAGCGCGCTATTGACGTGCCGTGGCGCGGAGAACTACATGCGCTACTGCAATCCGGTCGTCGACCGGCTCGAACAAGATGCGCTTGCGACAACCGATCAGGGGCGCCGCAAGATGCTGTACTCACGGATCGCGCATGCGGCGGCGCGCGACGTGCCGATCATCTACCTTTTTAACGCGCGTTACATCTACGCATACCGCCGGGCACTCTCGGGCTTTTATCCAAACGCGTTCCTACCGACATGGAACGCCGCCGGCTGGAATCTTAAGTGAAGGCTCCCTAGTAAAGCTAGATCGGGCGGAAGAGCAGGCCGTCGATCTTGCCCGTCGAGTCGATGGAAAGGATCAGGTTCAGCGAGTCGCTCCCAAAATCGACGCGGTAGATATAGACGGTCGAGCTGCCTTGGACGGTGTTTCCTAAGTACGTCAACGTTCGCGTTGGACCGAACCGGCCGAATTGCGCCTTTGCCCCCGCGACCAATTCCGGCGTCAGTGCTTTAGACATCGTGGCGCTCAATTGAGTGCGATCGATCCTGCCGGTCTGAATGCGGTGAATCCATTCCTTTGCGCGCGCCGTGACGCTCAAGTCTTCATTCGGAGCGGGAGTTGGATGAACCGGTATGATTTCCGGATGCAGCGCATCGAAGATCCTGGCCGTAATCGATTCGGCAGGCGCCTGCACTTGATTGAAGAGTGCAATGATCGCAAGATGATCGTCCGGGTAGGTCATGTTGCTCGCGCTGTAACCGAACGTTCCTCCGTTGTGCCAAATGCGGCGGTGGCCGTATTGCGAATCGATGACCCAACCGAAGCCGTACATTGTCGCTTTGCCGTCCGAAAGAGTACCCGGAGAGGCCGCGAGCGTGACGTCTTTGGGTGCGATGACCTGGCCGCCGAAGAAAGCGTTGTCCCACGCGGCGACATCGCCCACATTGCTGACGAGGTAGCCCGCCGACCACGCCCATCCCGAACCAAAGCGCGGCGCACGCGTGAGCTTTGTTCCCGATTTGTTCGGGCCGTAGCCGGTTGCAAAGTCTGAAAGTTGCGCTTCGTTGCCAATTGTGGCCGTCTGAGTCATGCCGGCCGGCTCGATTACGTGTGAGAAAAGGTAGTCGGTGTAGGTCTGTCCGCTCGCCAATTCGACGATACGGCCGAGCAAGATGTAGTTTGAATTGCTGTACTCGAACCGCGATCCCGGCGTAAACCGCAACGGCTTGTTCGAGATCAGATCGAGCATTGCAGTAAACGTGCCGGAACGGCGCTCCGCGAGCGAGATGAACCGCTTGTCCGTGGTGTAGCTCGGAATGCCGCTCGTCTGCCAAAGCAATTGTCGGATCGTAACGTCGTTTGCAGCCGGGTAGGACCCGATGAACTTGACGAGGCGGTCGTCCAAACTCAATTTGCCGTCTTCGACGAGCTGCATGATCGCCGCCCCGGTGAACTGCTTGGTGATCGATCCGATCTCAAATCGCGTGTTCGACGTGACCGCCTGTTGCGAGGCAAGGTTCTTCACACCATAGCCATGGCGATAGAGTATGTTGCCGTTGGACACGATCGCGATCTCCGCTCCGGGAATGCGGTAGGTAGCCATTGCGCGCCGGACTGCCGCATCGACCCGCGCGATATCGTCTGCTGAAAGCGCGGCGATCGGCACCGGGGGTGGCGATGGTTTCGGCGCCGGTGCGCGCGCGCCAAGCACGACGACCAGCGAAATGAGAGCGAGAAAGCGCACGTTACGCCGCCTTAACTGCTCCCACCAAATCGTCGACGGACGCCTTTGCGTCACCGAAGAGCATCATCGTATTCGGCATCTCGTAGAGCGGATTATCGATGCCTGCAAAGCCCGAACGCATGCTCCGCTTGAGGACAACGACATTGCCTGCTTTGTCGACGTCGAGGATCGGCATCCCGTAGATCGGCGACGAAGCGACATTGCGCGCCGCCGGATTGGTCACATCATTGGCGCCGATTACGAGCGCGACGTCGGTTTGTGGAAATTCCGGGTTGATGTCGTCCATGTCGTAGAGCGCGGGATACGGAACATTCGCCTCAGCGAGCAGCACGTTCATGTGGCCCGGCATCCGTCCAGCCACCGGATGGATCGCATACTTGACCGTAACGCCGCGCTTCTCGAGTTCGTCCGCTAACTTCTTCACGCTGTGTTGCGCTTGTGCGACCGCCATGCCGTAGCCCGGCACAACGATCACTTGGTTTGCGTAAGCCAGCATCGTCGCGACGTCGTCGACGGTTGCAGTGCGAATATTTTGAGGACCTCCTGCGGCCGTCGCACCCGCTGAGCTGACCGCACCGAACGCGCCAAAAAGCACGTTGAAGAGCGAACGATTCATTGCGCGGCTCATCAAAATGGTCAACAATGTTCCGGAAGCGCCGACGAGAGCGCCGCTGATAATGAGAACGTTGTTCGCTAACGCTAAGCCGGTGAGCGCGACCGCCAAGCCCGTAAATGAATTCAGCAGCGAGATGATGACCGGCATGTCGGCGCCGCCGATCGGCAGTACGAAAAGAACTCCGAGAACCAGCGCCCCGCCAAGCATTGCAAAGAACGGCCACAGCGGTTCAGGCGTGCCGTGAAGCGTCACGATGAATGCCGCGAAGGCGACCGTTGCTAGCGCAATGAGCCCGTTGACGATTTGTTGGCCGACATAGGTAATGGGGCGTCCCGTCATCACTTCCTGGAGCTTGAGAAAAGCAATGATGCTGCCGGCAAAACTGATGGAGCCGATGATCGCGCTGAGCACGATCGTCAAGCCTTGATCGTACGGCAGAGCGATGCCGTGCGCGAAACTCGCGCCTTGCATTCTGAAGAGGAACTCGGCGGTTGAAACGAGTGCCGCTGCGCCGCCGCCGGCGCCGTTGAACAGCGCGACCATCTGCGGCATCGCCGTCATCTTGACGCGTAGCGCGGCGACCAGGCCCACCAGCGTACCGATAACGACGCCGACGATGACGATCCACCACGACACGATGCCGGTTCCGATCAGCGTTGAGAGCAATCCGATCAGCATGCCGACGGCGGCGATCCGATTACCAAAGCGCGCGGTTGCCGGAGAACTCAAGAATCGAAGACCGAGGATGAAGAGGATGCCGGTTACAAGGTAGGCGGCGTCCAGCCAGACGGAGCCGGCGGTTGCGGTCACTTCTTCACCGGCGCACGTCCTTTGAACATCTGCAACATGCGTTCGGTCACCGCGAAGCCGCCGACGACATTAATCGTCGCGAGTGCCACCGCGATGATTGAGAAAATGGCGCCCAGCGGTGGAAATGCCGCGCCCGCAACGAGCAGCGCGCCGACGAGAACGATGCCGTGAATCGCGTTTGTCGCCGACATCAGCGGCGTGTGCAACGTCGTCGGCACCTTTGAGATCACCTCAAACCCGACGAAGAGCGCGAGAACGAAAACGGTTAGTTCGGCCAGCAAATGCACCATTACGACGCTACTCCCGTTTTTTGAAGCGCCGCGACGGTTGGCTGGTGCACGATTTCACCGTCGTGCGTCAGCATCGCGCCTTTGATGACCTCATCGTTCAGATCGAGATTGAGCTGTCCGTCTTTGATCAACAATTGCAGCAACGCGAAGATGTTGCGTGAGTAGAGTTGGCTCGCGTGATACGGGAGCGTGCCGGCGAGATTCTCTTGGCCGATGATCGTCACGCCGTGCGCAACCGTAGTCTCGCCGGGCACCGTCAACGCGCAGTTGCCGCCCGCTTCGGCCGCTAGATCGACAATGACCGATCCGGGCTTCATGCCTTCAACCGCTTCCTCGGTGATTAAAAGCGGTGCGCGCACGCCGGGCACGAGTGCGGTCGTGATCACAACATCGGATGCGCCGATATGCTCGAGCATGAAGCGGCGCTGCTTTTCGATCTGCTCAGGAGTTAGCTCTTTCGCATAACCGCCGGCGCCTTCGGAATCGGCTCCGAGTTCGATCTCCAGAAACGTTGCGCCTAAACTTTGCACTTGTTCTTTAACGACGGCACGCGTATCGTATGCGCTTACGACGGAACCCAAGCGGCGTGCGGTCGCAATCGCCTGCAATCCGGCGACGCCGGCGCCGAGAACGAGCACCTTCGCGGGGCGGATCGTTCCGGCTGCGGTCGTCAGCATCGGAAAGAATTTCGGTAACGCGGCAGCCGCTAAAAGAACCGCTTTGTATCCCGCGATGTTGCTCTGCGACGACAATGCGTCCATGCTCTGCGCGCGCGTGATGCGTGGAATCGTATCCATCGACAGTGCCGTGATGCGTTGGTTCGCGAGCCGCTGCACGTATTGCGGATCGCCGAGCGGAGCAAGGAGTGCGATCAACACGCTGCCGGCCGGCAGCGCTCGCAGCTCTTCGTCGGTCGGTCGGGCCACTTTGACCGTGACGTCCGCGTGGGCCAGCGTTTCATCTGTTGTGGATGCGATCGCCGCGCCGGCTTCGCGGTAGGCGGGATCATCGAAACCGGCACGCAGGCCGGCGTCATGTTGTATGACAGTGCTTGCGCCCGCCTTGGCGATACGCGTAACAGTTTCGGGAACGAGCGCGACTCGCGGTTCACTCGCGCTCTCTTTGAGAACGGCGACGTTCACCCGCGGCTGGTTGGCGCGCCTGGAGGCCTATCCCTACCGCTACGTTGGTGCTGTGATGTGGCCCAAAAAGAGGGCTTGACCGGTTTGATCGTCTCGCAAGATCATGTAGAACGGGTGGTCGACGATCATCGTTTCGCCCCGCCTGGCCACGGTCTCGGTTATGACAATGGCTGTGGCGGCCCCAGCCTGCGTGCCGTCTTCGTCGACTCGCACGTAAGTAACGTGCGCTACCTTGGTAATGTAAACCGGCTTAGGAGTCAGTCGCGAAAAATTCGCCGCGCCGTTTGGATCGAACGCGATTCCCATGCCGAGTGCTGACAACGGACCGTTGAGTTCGGTCTTGTAATTGACGACGAAGCGCGGCAATTCCAGCGCCAGCGATGTTGACTTTAAACGGCTGCGCGCCTGATCGAACAATGAACCGGTTATTGCGATACGACTCCCTTTCGCCGGTAAGAAGACGTACATGGAGAAGCGATCGCCGCGATATGGAAGTCGTACGAGTTGCCAATCACTGCCCTTTGCGTACTCAAAGTCCGCCGTCTGGCGCATCATACTGACCGAATGCGACGCGCCGCTCGCAGGGTAGAAAGGCCCGGCCGAAGTTTGATTGTGGTTGAATGGATGCAGCCACTTCGCTTTCAAAGCGACGGCGTTTGCGAGCACGGCTGCGTCGAGGGTCTCGAACCGATCGAGGATCTTGGGCACCAAGCCGAGCGTGTTTTCTTTCACCCAGCCGTTCAACTGCGCAATGCCGCCGGAGTCGAACGAGATGTTCGCCACCTTGGCACGGTACGAACTTTGGATTTCTTTTGAAAACGCTTCGCGAATCGGAAACCCGTTCTTCACCCAGAGCGAGTTTGCGATCGAGAACTGAAGATCGTTGCTCGGCGTCGGCAGATTCTGCATCAACTGCGCGGCGCCGGCATTGAGTTGAGCGTCTGATAAGTCGCTGACGTGCAGAACGCGCGCTATCGCCGTGCGCGTTTTTGCCGCCGCGCCGTTTTGCGCCATCGAGAGCGCCAGCGCGACGCTAATCGGCGAGACGACGACGTTCCCCTGATCCGAACCCGTTAGCTTCCCGAAGAGATCGAAGCCGAAGGCGTTATAGCGCGCCGAAATCGGCGTCGACGCGCTGCCGGCGCACGCCGATGTTCCGATGATGATGACGACGATCGTAAGGAGCGTGCGCTTTAATGCTGTGCCGGCGTTCATGGGCGACCCCTTAGATAAGTCAGCTGATTGCAATTGTATTTCGGAGGTTTCCAATCCGCTCGATCTCGACTTCAACCCTATCCCCGTCGTGGAAAAATTCCGGCGGCGTTCTCGCAAAGCCGACGCCCGCCGGCGTGCCCGTTGCGATCACATCGGCGGGCTCGAGCGTCAGCCCGCGGGAGAGTTCGGCGATGATGCGCGTTATTGGGAAGATCATCGTCGCGGTTGAGGCAGCTTGTTTTGAGACTCCGTTGACACGGACTTCGAGCTTGAGATCTTGCGCGTCGCCGATTTCTTCCGGCGTAACGATCCAAGGCCCCAGCGGGCAACTTTGGTCAAGACTCTTGCCCTTAAACCACTGTCCATGCGCACGCTGAAGGTTGCGCGCGGTGATGTCGTTCAGGCACGTGTAGCCGAAGATGTGATCGCCTGCGTCCGCATCGGCAATATCGCGCCCCGCCTTGCCGATCACGATCGCAAGTTCACCTTCCCAATCATACTCCTGCGATAAGTGCGAGGAGAATTTCAGCGTTGCGTTTGGGTCCGCGATCGCGGTGACGGCCTTGGTAAAGAACTCCGGAACGTCGCGCGTCTTCACCTGACGCCCGAAGGCCCGCGCACCTTCCTGTGCATGTTCGAGGTAGTTGCGCCCAACGCAAAAGACGTTCTTGCATGGCACAACCGGTGCGCGCAAGCGCACCTCCTCGAGCGGCTTTCCTTCTGGGTGGCGAGCTTGCGCCACAAGTTCGTCCAGCGCGGCACGCCCCAGCGACGCGCACGCTTCTAGCGAGTCGCACTGCAGAGCAAAGATACGCCGATCGATGAGCACGCCGGGACGGCGGACGGCGTCTTGGGCATCGTCCGAAAAAGTCAGCAATCGCATTGCTTTATCGCTTTTGCCGCGTGAGGTGCCAGTTGTCGCAGTAGACGCAGTGATACGTGTGCAGAACGTTGGCCATGCCGTTCATCGCGGCGACGGCGCGCGCTGCTTCTTCAGTCTCGTAGGCGTCTTTGGAGCGACAGCTTCGTTCGATATCGCGGTCGACGGCGGAGTCGATATCACCGCGATGTCGCAGCCACCAGTCCATTCACTTACCTAAGGAACCTCTGATTAAGTCCCACGCGATTCATCCTCGGCCGCTTTTTGCCGATTTCAGCGTTCCTGCGGCGGCCACAATGCGCTGCATTGCGTCCGACCTCGGGCCTCGAACTCGACAAAAATCGCCGCGAGGCTGAACCACGGAGACGTAATCAGAGCTTCCTGGGCTTCGGCGTGGGGGTCGGGCGCATGATCTGCTGTAGGCCGGGAAGACCGCGGTGCTGCGCTCGATTGCGAGCATCGATGATCAACATGTCGGTCACGGCGCCGGCTTTGTTGCCCCAGTTTCCGCCGCGTGAGAGCAAGGCAACGCCGCGGTGCACTCTCTGCGTGCGCGGATTGTAATCGTAGCTCACGCGGTACAGGCCGACGATTGCATGTCCATCCGGCTTGCGAATCCACATTTGGAGCACATTGCCGTACGTCTGCGCGTTGAACGTCAGATTCTTGCACGATTTACCGGACTTCACGCGCACGATCTGTCCGAGCCGGTTGACCTCGACGACGAATTCCGTATGCAAGGGAACCGTCGGCAAGTGCGGTGTCGGCAGCGCGAAAGGATGCGGCGTCGGCGTTTGCGCGCGGATTGGCGCCGCCGAAATCGCGAGCAGCAACATGAAGAGGCCCAACGCGGGCCCGAGATTTCTACGCATGAATTCCTTTAGTTGCGAGAGATTGCGGCGAACGCGCGGCCGCATGAAGCGCACGCCACCACGACCTGAAAAACGGCCGGCTGGTTGCGTGCGGACGTCTCCGGCGGTTGATCTTCATCTCTGCCGCAGTAACGGCACCGCGTCGAAGTCGAGTTCCATTGCGGAAGCTGTTCGCCCACGCGGACCGCTTCCACGGCGTTGAGAGGGGGCCTCTCTAGGCGATATGTAGCGCTCGCCGAAACCGAGTAATCCGCATGCCGCGATCCGCTTCACCGGAAAAGCCGATCGCCTCTCGTCCGGCACTCGAGCCCGACAGCGCGACGGTAATGCTGCTTGACACGTACGGCCTCGTCTACCGTGCCTACTTTGCGCTGCCGATGTTGACGACGACCAAAGGCGTTCCGATCAACGCCGCTTACGGCTTCACGATGATGCTCAATAAGCTGATCGGAGACGAGCGACCGACGCATGTGATTGCCGCCTTCGATAAGGGGATGCCACAGGCACGCGTCGAGATGTATGCCGACTACAAGGCGAATCGAACGGAATCGCCGGACGATCTGCGCAGCCAGTTTGCGCTCGTGCGCCAGATTCTCGATATATACCGCATCCCGATCATCGAGATGACGAATCAGGAAGCCGACGACGTCATTGCGACGCTGGCGCGCAAAGCGGCCGCCTTGCAGCAGCGGACGCTCGTTGTGACGGGTGATTTAGACTTGCTGCAGATTGTCGACGATCGCACGACGGTGTTGATGACGCGCCGCGGCATCACGGAACTTGGGCGGTACGACGTTGCGGCGGTGCGCGAACGATTCGATCTCGATCCGTCGCAACTGCCTGATTATCGCGGCCTCAAAGGCGATCCGTCCGACAATCTGCCCGGGATACCGGGCGTTGGTGAAAAAACGGCGATCAAGCTTATTAAGTCGGCGGGCTCGCTCGATCGTTTGGTCGCGCAACCTTCGCTAGCAGGCTCCGCGAAGCTCGAAGCTCTTGTCGCGCAGTTCGGCGACCAGGCCAAGACTTGTCGCAACGTTTCGGTCGTCAGCAGCGAGCTCGACGTCGACATCGATTGGGAGGGCAGCGCTTACGCCTCGCCTTCCAACGATGAATTGTACCGGCTGTACCGCGATTTGGAATTTAAATCGCTGTTGGCGAAGCTCGATGTTCCCGTCGACGTGCCGATGTTTGCGCACGACGAAACGCTCATGGGCACGTGGCGCTCGTACGTCAGCGCCGTCGATCCACCGGATTTCACACGGTTGGCGGATGAGTTGCATCGTCTGCAGTCGAGCGCGCAAATCGGCGTTGCGTTGCGCGCCGGTGGCGAGATCGGTGTTTCGGGGGCGCCGGGAACCGGGATCGGATTTCTCGCTGCGGCCTTGGCGCACGAACCGGTGCGGTCGGCATTTTCGGCGTTATGGTCAGGTACGCACCAACTCGTTGCGTACGACAGCAAGGGCGTCTTGACCGAGCTCGACCGCCACGGTTTCGCGTTCCGGCCGTTTCAAGACGATCCAATGATCGGCGCACACTTGCTCAATCCGTCGCGTTCCTTTGCGAACGTTGCCGAAGCCGCTGCCGAGTTGTTGGACCGTGCAGTTCCCGAAGACGTGGCGGCGTACGCGGACGCGGCGCTGCAGCTCGTCAACGCGCAACGCGAACGACTGCGCGATCGTGGGCAGCTGCGCTTGTACGAAGATGTTGAAGTTCCGTTGGCAGCGATTCTCGCGAAGATGGAGCGGCGCGGTATCATGATCGATCCGCGTGAGCTGCAGATTATTTCTGCGGAGATCGAGGCGGCTGCTAAACGCTTGGCGGACGAAATCTTTGAGCTTGCGGGTGCGGAATTCAATATCGGCTCGCCGCAGCAACTTGGCACCATTCTCTTCAATCAAATGAAGCTGCCGGGCGGCAAGCAGACGAAAACCGGTTGGGCGACCGGCGTTGAGGTGCTGCAGACGCTCGCGCGTGACCATCCGATCTGCGCGAAAGTCCTCGAGTACCGTGAGGTGACGAAGCTCAAGAACACGTACGTCGACGTCATCCCGAAATTGACCGATGCGGATGGGCGGCTTCGCACGGTGTTCAATCAGACGACGACGGCGACGGGGCGGCTTTCCTCGACGAACCCGAATCTGCAGAACATCCCGGTGCGCGGCGAACTGGGTCGCCGCATTCGGCGCGCTTTTGTAGCCTCAAGTGACGATCGCGTCCTGTTAGCAGCCGACTACAGTCAGATCGAATTGCGCTTGATGGCGCACCTATCGGGCGATGAGGCGATGCGCCGCGCCTTTGCAGAGCACCAAGATATCCACGACTTTACCGCGCGCCAAATCTTCAACATCGGCTCCGACGGCGCGGCCGATCCAAATCAGCGACGGATCGCAAAATCGGTTAACTTCGGTCTGCTCTACGGCATGTCGGATTTTGGTTTAGCGCAGCGGCTCGAAATCAGCCGCGCCGATGCGAAGGCGATGACGCAAGCGTATTTCGCGCGCTTTCCGAGCGTGCGCGCCTACATCGATTCCGTTTTGGAACAGGGACGTGAGAGCGGTTATGTCTCCACGATTCTCGGCCGCCGCCGCTATATGCCGGCTTTGCGCTCGCCGAATTACATGCTGCGCGCAGCGGCGGAGCGTGAGGCGACCAATGCGCCGCTTCAGGGCAGCGCCGCCGATTTGATGAAGCTCGCGATGGTGCGGATCGACGCGGCGCTCTCGGAGGCGAATCTGGATGCGCAAATGCTCCTGCAAATCCATGATGAGCTGATATTTGAAGTCGCCGCGGCGCAACTTCCCGACGTCGCCAAGTTGGTGCGCAAAGAGATGGAGTCGGCGCTCGAGCTGAGCGTTCCGATTGAAGTGACGTTGAAGTCCGGTTCAAATTGGTACGACGTCGAGATGTATGACGATTCTTAGTGCCTTGACGCTGGCCGCGACGCTCGCCGCACAGCCGGCTTCTACGCCTCAACCTCTTCTAACGTTAAAAGCGCCCCTCGCCGTGCTCTCCCTGGAAGTAGCCGACACCGAAGCTAAGCAAGAGCGCGGTTTGATGTATCGCACGGCCTTGCCCACGCATAGCGGAATGATTTTTATTTTCAATCGTGACGACGTCGTCGAATTCTGGATGAAGAATACGCTGATTCCGCTTGACATGGTCTTCGTTGCCGCCGACGGACAGGTCAGATCGGTGTCTGCGGATGTACCGGCGGCAACGCTCGATACGCCGGATGATCGCGTTGCGCGCGTCTTGGGCCGAGCCAAGTACGTTATCGAGTTACCCGCCGGTGAAGCGGCGGGCGACGGACTTCGCGCGGGCGCGCAGCTGCCCGAATTAGCTAAGCAACCCTGAATCGAAGCTGGTGAGGATCGTTGCCGTCGCCGCAGCGTTCTTTGCGGCGCTCTATTTTGCGTTAGATCTGAACAAGCTGCATGCGCTCTACTACGGCTTCGACAACGGCATTTTTTTGCAAAGCTTAGCCCACGTCGCCCGTGACGGCAGCGCCTTCAATTGGGCCGAGGGAAAGACGCATTGGTTCGTGCACGATTCGTGGCTGCTGCTCGTGCTCGTTCCGTTTGTCAAAATCTATCCGTACCAAGAAACGCTGATCGCGGCCCAGGTGCTTCTCATCGCCGGCTCGAGCGTCGCGCTGTTCGCATTTGCGCGCCGGGTCGGGGTCGAAAGGAGCGCCGCAATCTGCCTTGCCCTGGCGTATTTAATTGCCCCCGCGGTTCAAGGCTTCGCCTATAACGATTTCTCGGAGAGCCACTTCGAGGCGCTGTTGATTTTTCTACTCGCGATTGCAGTCGCGAAGCGGTCGCTGGTGTGGACGTTGATCGTGGCGCAACTCTTGCTCGGCGTTAAGGAAGATCTTGCGCTCTTCTTGATCTGGTTTGGAATCGCCGGCGCAATCTGGTACGACCGGCGTATCGGGAGTGCCGTAGCTGTTCTGGCGCTAGCGAATGCGCTGGCCTATCAGTGGTTCTTGTTTTCAGCCGGCCAACATGCATCGATTCCACTGTACTCGTTGGGCGTTCACCATTTGCCGCAAGACGTCGCGTTCGTGGTCGAGATGCTCGCGCCGTTCGCTTTTGCGCCGCTGCTTTTGGGCTGGCGGATACTGCTGGCGCTGCCACTGCTTGCAGAACTCGTGCTCGCGGAGCAAACCGGTTTTCCGCTCGCGCGCGCCGGGACGCACTACACGGAGGCGTTCGTCGCGCTGCTCGCGATCGGCGCGGCGTTGGCGATGCTAGGGCGCCCCGTACTCGCAAGGTGGGCGCTGGGCGGTTCGATTTTAATGGCGCTCTTCTTTAATACGACCGTGCTGCACTTTGGCCGGCACCTTTATGTTGTCGACGACGTCGCGTATCATGCCGCACGCAACCTGATCCAAGACCAGCGCCGCGCGTTCTTCACCGCCGAGGAGCAAGGCGCGTGGAGCGTTGCATCCGGCGATACGAACGCACGGATTGAAGGCTTCGGGAAGCCGCTGCGCTTTCAGAAGCCCGCCTGGAACACGAAGTAAGGAGGAACCTCTGATCAAGTCTTACGCAGCTCATCCCCGGGCGCTTTTCGCCGATTTCAGCGTTGCTGCGGCGGCCACAATGCGCTGCATTGCGTCCGTCCTCGCGCCTCGAACTCGCCGAAAATCGCCACGGGGCTGAACCACGAAGACTTAATCAGAGGTTCCTGTTGCCTGAACTACCGGAAGTCGAAACGATCGCCCGCGGACTGCGCGGCCTCATCGTCGGGCGCCGCGTTGCGAATGTGCATATCGGTCTTCGCAAGATGGCGATCGCCCCACCGGGTGTTAACTTTCGCCGTGCGCTCCGCGGCGAAGAAATTTGCGACGTCGGACGGCGCGGCAAGTACGCGATCATCGAACTGGGTTCGGGCCGTGCGCTGGTCACGAGCCTGCGCATGACCGGACGCTTGATCTTTCAGCGAACGCAGCGGCGGCCACACCCCTACACGCATATCCGCCTCGATTTTGAAGACGGTTCGCGGCTTTGCTTCGCAGACTCGCGGCAGTTCGGCCGGATGCGCCTGATCGAGCGGGGCGAGCCTTGGGCCGCTGACCTTGGTATCGAGCCTTTATCTTTGGCCTTTACACCGCAGCGCTTTATCGGTATGCTTTCGGGGCGGAGAGTGCCGGTGAAGGTGTTCCTCCTCGATCAACGCCGCATTGCCGGAATAGGCAACATCTATGCATGCGAGGCGTTGTGGGAGGCACGCATCCGCCCCACGACCCAAGCCAAGGCGCTGACTAAACCGGCGGTACGCCGGTTACACACTGCGCTCATCGACGTGCTAAACCGCGCGATCGAAATGCGCGGAACCAGCGTTGATGACTATGTCGACGCCGACGGTCTGCGCGGCGGCTTCCAAAATGAGCTCTCCGTTTACGGCAGACACGGCGAGGGGTGCGTACGATGCGGAAGACCGCTCGTGCGGACGGTCCTCGCTCAACGAGGAACATGGTGGTGCAAACGGTGCCAACGATAAAATAAACTTAAAGGACGGTTAACTCACAATCTCAACAACTGATTTCGTACCTGCACAAGAAGAAGATCAACTCGCGCTGGAGCAGCGCCTCTACGAAGAATCGCTCAAGGTCCTCGATGAGGGACAGGTCCTCAGCGGCCTGATCGTCGCAAAGTATCAAGACGAGCTTCTCGTCGACATCGGCGGCAAATCCGAAGGCATTCTCCCGTTTCGCGAACTCTCGCTCGCGATCGATCCCAGAGAATTAAAAGTCGGCGACACGCTCGAGGTCATGATCCATCGGATCGACGATCAAGATGGCTCGCTATTCCTATCCGAGCGACGAGCCCGCGCGCTCAAGACGTGGGAGAAAGTCGTTGAGGCCCACGAGCGCGATGAGGTGATCGAAGCGACCGTAACCCAAGTCGTCAAAGGCGGCGTCCTAGTCGATCTAGGCATGCGAGGATTCGTTCCGGCATCGCAGATCCGCCGTCAGCCGGTCGGCAATTTGGAGGAGCTCGTCGGAAGCCGGTTGCGTCTGAAAGTGATCGATCTCGATCACAAACGCCATCGCGTCGTGCTGTCGCAGCGCCTCGTGCTCGAAGAAGAACTCAATGCCAAGAAGCAAGAGCTGCTCGGCACGCTGGAAGTCGGCCAGATTCGCGAGGGGGTCGTGGTACGGCTAGCAGAGTTCGGCGCATTCGTGGACCTCGGCGGAATCGACGGGCTGATTCACAACAGCGAGTTGAGCTACGCGCGCATCAAGCATCCCAGTGAGGTCGTCAAGATCGGCGACACGGTGCAAGTCGAGATCATGAAGTTCGATCCCGAAGCGCGCAAAGTCAGTCTGTCGCTCAAGCATGCACTACCCGATCCTTGGGACGAGCATGCGGAGAAGCTTTTCGAAAGCAACAAGCTGACTGCGCAGATCGTCAAAGCGACTCCTAACTATCTCCTGGTTGAGATCGTACCGGGCGTGCTTGCGATGGTGCCGAAGGGCGAGTTCGATCCGAACGCACAGTTCAGCCCCGGCCAAGAGATCGACGTGACGCTGATGACGATCAATCCATCGACACGTCGCATCACCGCGTCGATCCAACATGTTGCCGACGTTCCGGCTGAAGAGATCGAGAAGATCGCTGAAGATGAGAAGGCCGACGAGCAATCCGAAGAGAGCGATTCCGGGTCGGTTTAACCGGCGGCCTCGGCGCCGGAAAGAGCGAGGTCGCGCGCATTCTCGAGTCGCTCGGCGCCTACATCATTGAAACCGATGTCTTAGCACGACAAGCCGTCGCACCGAACAGCGACGGGTTGCGCGCAGTCGCGCACGCCTGGCCGGCGGTCGTGCAAGGTGATTCTCTAAACCGCGCTGCTTTAGCGGAAATCGTCTTCCGCGATGAATCGGCGCGCGAACGGCTGAATGCAATCGTGCATCCCTTCGTTCGGCAACTGGCGCTCGAGAGGGAAGCCAATGCGAAGCCGGGCCAGATTGTTGTCCACGTCGTGCCGCTGCTCTTCGAAACCGATTATGCGCAACGCTGCGATGCCACGATTACCGTCATTGCGCCGGACGAGTTGCGCGTGCGCCGGGTTCTAGAACGCGACCGTTGGAACGAAGATCAGATTCGGGCGCGAATGCGCGCCCAAATCGATCCTACCGAAGCACGCCGACTCGCAACGTACGTGATCGAAAATGACGGCGACCTAGACCACCTGCGTGAACGCACGGAAACGGTTTTCGAAAAGCTGCGACAGACGACTCCAAGTTGAACGCGCGCATTGCGCAGCGCATGCTGATGTTCGCCAGTGCGGTTGCCGGTGCGTGCTTTTTGTTTTGGTTCGGATATCGTGTCGGTAATGGCCCAGCGGCTTTTGAGAATGGCAACATCGCGCGTTTTTCGGAGTGCGTGCGGAGAGACGAGACGGAGATTTTCGCGGCCCGGCAGCTCTCGCCAGAAGTGCGCGCCTTTTACTTGCTTGGCGATCAAGCCGACTGTGCAGCGATGAACGCCCTGCCCACGATCAGGTCCGGCGAGCTGAGGCGCAAGACCGGCTACCATATTCCTCCCCCTCCGCCCCGTCGGTGAGTACAAGCTTGTCGCTCAGACGCTGGAGGCACGCGATGCTCTGTGTCGGTCTGGCGTTCTTGTGCTGGCTAGTCGGTTATGCGTGGGGCATGACTAATGCGGTGAGGACTTTGCAGAGTATCGCGTACGCCGCGCGCTGCGTTGATGGTGTGAACTTCGGCTTCATGCGAGGACCCGAATCGGAAAAGCATGCAGCGATACGCTTGTTCTTGGACCACTCGTGGTGCTATCAGACCTACGGCTTACCGTCTATCACAAGAGGCGATGTTTATCGATTGACGGGCTTGGACGATCGCCACTTGGTGCCGTAGTCAGATGCGTCACGCTCCGCCGTGACGTAGGACCCGGCCGGGACGCACATTCGTGAACTCGCCATTGAACAGAACCGCTTGACCATTGACGTAAACGTGATCGATGCCGAGCGGAAATTGGTACGGTCGCTCGTACGTGGCGCGATCGCAAATCGTATCTTCCTTGAAGATGACGATGTCCGCATAACGCCCTTCCTCGATTCGCCCGCGATCGCGTAGACCGAAGGCGTCCGCCGCAAGCGAGGTCATCTTTCGCACCGCGTCATCGCTCGTTAGGGTATGCCGCTGGCGGACGAACCGACCGAAGATGCGCGGAAACGTACCGAACGTTCGCGGATGCGGGCACCCGCGCGCAGTTACTCCTTCGAGCGCGCGCACCGATGCATCGCTGCCGATGCAGACGAACTCTGCCGACAGCACCGCTGCCACATCTTCTTCTTTCATCGTAAAGAAAATCGCGTCGACGTCGAGCTCCTCTTCAATCAGCAATCGGAGCACCGCGCGTTCGGCAGGCAGCTGCCAATCGCGCGCAATCTCGTCGATGCGCATTCCGGCGAGGCTCTCATTTCGATCGGACCCGGCGGACGTAATCAGAATGTCGTGCCAATCGCAGCGCGCGTTCAAACGTATCTCTAAAGCGACGGCCGTTGCCAGATCAGGATCGGAAAGCCGCTCGACAGTCGCGCTCGCACCACCGTCGCGAATCCGTTCCGGCAATAGCGTCGCTAACTCGGTCCAGCTTGCACGGTACGGATAGACATCGGCCCAAACGGTTTGACCGCGCGCGCGGGCACGCTCGATCAATTCAAGCGAACGATGAACCTTGCCCCAGTTGCGCTTACCTTGCGCTTTATGGTGCGAACATTGCACCGCGACTTCGGCGCGCTCGCCGACTTGCAGCGCCTCCTCGATCGCTTCGAGCAACGTATCGCCTTCGTTACGGATGTGAGACGCGTAAAGCGGCGCGCCGGCTTCGCGAGCTGCACACGCCATTGCGATGAGCTCATTCAAATCGGCGTAGCAGGACGGCGGGTAAATAAGACCACTCGAAACACCGATTGCCCCCTCGCCGCATGCTTGCCGAACAAGTTCCGCTTGTGCGCGTAGCTCGTCGGCTTTCAAGGGTCGATCTTCTTCGTCGGCGACGGCTGTGCGCGTCGTGCCTAATCCCACGAGGGAGGCGACGTTCAGCGCAACACCTGCGCGTTCGATCAACGCGAAGAAATCATCGAAGGAGCGCCATTGCGATTGCAAGCCGACGCGCCGCGATGACGCGGCCATTTCGTCGAGCGCAGTGCCCGCGAGCGGCGCTGCCGAGCGTCCACAGTTGCCGCCGATTTCGGTCGTGACGCCTTGCGCGATCTTTCCATCGCATCGCGGTAACGCGAGCCACAGTTCATCGCTGTGCGCGTGAACGTCGATGAATCCGGGAGCTAAAATGCTTCCCGAGCAGTTGACGCGTGTGACCGCCTCGCGTCCCTCGAGGTTACCGATTAGAGCGATTCGTTCACCCTGCAGGCCAACGTCCGTTGTGTAACGAGGACGGCCGGTTCCATCGACGATTGTCGCCTCTTGAAAGATTACTGAGAGCACAGAACTCCTTTGTTTAACAAGCGGACGCTTGGGGGTAACACCCAGACATCTTCCAACGTCGAGGTATGCACGCATGGTGATGAAAGAATCCGCCCTCAGCGCGGGGGGAGCGATGACCGTTCGTGAGGCCGGCAAGCGCGGCGGTGATCGCGTTAAAGCGAAATATGGTCAAGAGTTCTATGAAGCGATCGGGCGCAAAGGCGGCGAGGCGACTAAGGAAAAATACGGCGCCGCTTTTTATGAAGAGATCGGACAAAAAGGCGGTCAAAAGCTAAAACGCAAGGTCTAGTCGCGTTTTCTTAAATCGTTTGAGGCAGCATGGCATCAAAGTCAACCGGTTCACAAAACAAACCGAACGGCGAGATGTCCGTTCGAGAAGCTGGCAAAAAGGGCGGTAACACCGTGCGTGACCGGTACGGTTCGGGCTTTTACGAAGAGATCGGCCGCAAGGGCGGACAGGTGACGCGCGAGCGACACGGCGCCGAGTTTTATGAAACGATCGGTCAAAAAGGCGGCAAGGTCGTCAAAGATAAGTACGGTGCCGACTTCTACGAAGAGATCGGTCATAAAGGCGGTCAGAAAGTCAAACGGCTCGTAGCCGAGGCCAAGAAAAAACTGGCGAAAGAGGGCAGCTCGGAGTAAAGCTTGCTCAAGGACTGAACGCACCGCGTATCCGCCCCAGGTGAACCGCCCCGGTTGAAAAGTTGATCGTCGCGCTGTCCACGGTCAAGGTTCCCTTACCGGTCTTGATGATGCTCGGGTGAGCTAGCGTTAGGGTTTTCGTGATGTTCGTCCACGTAATCAGATCGGTGTCAAACGTGCGCATTTCGGAACCATTGAGCTGCGCGATATGTACGCGTCCGGTGGCGGTAAAGTCATCGCTTACGGTGTTTGCGCTGACATGTTGCGCTGAGAGCGAGAGATACGGCTTTTCGTCGCGATAGAGAACGCCGTTGTGAATTCCATCGACGTCTGCAAAGGAGCCGTCCGGCGAGAGCTGCGCTTTATCGTACTCGAGTGACCACGATCGGGTTTTCCAGCGATGGGCACTGATCTGTCCGCCGGCCAGGATTGCCGGTGCTGTCGCGGGCGGCGGCGGGATATCGCGGCCGCTTAGAAGGAGCCCTTCGGCGAGAATCGCCACGATCGCGACCCCGCAGACCCAAATGAACGTCCGCCAGCTAGTGCGCGGCACGGCGCCCTGCAAGCATCAAGCCAGCATAGAGGAGGACGATACCAAGCAGCAGCCGCGTCGGGCCGAGATGCGCGAAGACCGAACCAACGGGTTGGCCGATCGCACCCAAGACGACCGCCTCGCGGTCGAGATCCGTGTGCTGCACGTAGCGGCCATTCGGTGCGATGATTCCCGAGACGCCCGTCGAGGCAGCTCGTAAGATCCAGGTCCCGGTTTCAATCGCGCGCAGTTGGGCAATCTGCGCATGTTGATACGGGCCGGCGGTCTTCCCGAACCATGCATCGTCCGTCACGATCACAAATGCTTGCGCGCCCGCTTTCAACTGCGCATGCGTTAGATCGGCGAACGCGGACTCCCAGCAGATCAGCGGCGCGAAAGCCACGCCGCCCGCGTGAAAGATGCTGTCCTCCGTACCGGTACCAAACCCAGTGATCAAATTCGTGTACGGGATCCAACTCAAGAATGCGCGCCCCGGAAAGCCTTCGGCAAACGGGACCAGCTGCCGTTTATCGTAAACGTACGCGAGCCGTCCGTCCGGCGCAAAGACGAAGAGCGAATTAAAATCTTCTCCGCCGTGTTCGTTGATGCTACCAATTGCCAAAGTTGTTCCCTGTTGACGCGCCAGCGCGCCGAGCGAGCGCTGAAGATTTGGATCGTTGCTGAGGACCGTTGTGATGACGGTCTCGGGCCACACGACCAACGTTGCGCGATACGCGCCGGTGCGTGTCGTTAGCTCGGTGTAGCGTGCAATCGCTCGTTGGAGCGCGCCGGGGCTATGCCATTTTGTTGCTTGCGCGATGTTGCCTTGAATAGCCGCAACTCGAAAAGCCGGTGCACTTGCGTGGCGCGCCGGCCACGTCCACCAGCAGATGAACCAAGCGACGACCATAACGGCAAGCGCAGTCAAAAGAAATTGGTTACGACGCAAAACGATCGCCTGTGCCAAATACGCGCCGATCACGCAGATGACGAAGGTAATGCCGAAGCAGCCGATATACGCCGCAAATACGGCGAGCGGCGTGTTCCCTTGCGAATAGCCGAGCTGGCCAAAGGGGACGCCAATCGGACCGATCGAGCGCAGCCATTCGAAGATCGTAAACGCCGCGGCGGCCGCGAGCGGCGCTAGCGGCACCCTAACCCAGTTGAATGCGAATGCGGCCAGGACGGCGGACGCCGCAACGTAGGCACCCTCTGCAAGCGCCGGCACGAGCACCAGAGCGAAGGCAAGCTTGCCGACAAAGCTCCCGACGGTGTAGCCGAACCACGAAAAGGTGATGCAAAAGAAGAGCGTCGCCCCGAACCAAACGACGAAGAAGACGCGCCTCCAGGACAGCCGCTGGCAAAGCCAGAACAGGCCGGCCGCTCCAAGCGGCGCCAGCCAGGGTAAATTGAATTTCGGGAAAGCGAGCGCGAGCGCCGTGCCGCTAATGGCGGCGATGACCCAATCAAGCGGGCGAATTGAGGTAACGATGCTACGAACTCTTGCGGTCACGATCTTTCTAGCGGCTCTGGTTCTGGTCGCCTGCGGGCGTCAGGTAACGCCGAATCCGCCCGGCGGCGGGAACGGCGTGCTGCCGGGCTACATGTTCGTGCGCTACGATACCGCAAATCCGATGGATTTCAACAATGTTCGCTACTTGATCGCCTTCAACACGAGCGGCAACGGTGGCGTTCCCTACACGAATGCCTATAACACAGGGTATGTAAACTACTCGTTCATCATTACGGTGGCCGGCACAAACGGATTCGTTGCGCCGCAAGTTTGCCAAATCATCCGTCAGCAAGGCGGCGGCGTGACATGTCAACCCGAGCAATTCTCTCCGAGCCAAGTGATTCTGACCTTGAACAGCAACGGCAACAACACGGAATTTACACTCATGTTCGATCGGCGGCTCTTCTTTGGAATTCCCCCCGCGTCACCGACGCCGCCGCCACCGACGACCCAGCCTCAGAGCACCTGGACGTTCAACTTCATCACGACCGATACGAGCTTTCACCCGCTCGACGCTCTGGGCGTCGGCGGCCCGAACGACACATCTTTTAACGTCCCGCTCCCCGTGAGCACGACGTTCGATTTCGTTCAGCAACTGACCGTACCGGCCGGCGCGACCAAGTCCGCGAATCCGAACGCGCAGCTCCAAGGCGGCGAGATCATCAACAACCCGTAAAGAGGACGGCTCGCATGCAACAATCCATCGAATGCTCGAACGAACTCTGCAGCTGTACGATCAACGCTGCGATCGACACTGAGGACTACTGCTCCGAAGCCTGCCGCGAGCTCGGCGAAGACGCACGGATCGAAGGCGCAACGTGCCCCTGCGGCCACCCGCAGTGTGACACGGCTCCGTAGATAAGGATCCTTCAGAAATTTAGCGTGCCCGGGACGATCGGGCCGTTGCGCGTGATTCCGAAGCTCGCGGCATGTGACGGGAACGCGAGCAGGTTCAGCGTGACGTTGACGCTTTTGAGATTCTCGTTATACTGCACGCGAACTTCGTAGCAGTTGCCGATAACGATGTGGTAATAGATGTTCTTATCGGTCAAGCGGCCTTTGTTCTTCCAGTCGATATCCGTAATGAACTGAATGTCGGCGTTGCGCCCAAAGGGCGATGAGACCGCTAGATTCGTGATCCCGAATCCCTGACCGGGGCCCGGTGCGAACGAGCCGCCGAGCAGCAAAACCGACCGTGGTGACGGCCGCGAAGAAAACTGATATTGGATCGGCTGTGCCTGGCGGTTGAAAAGCGTTTGAAGCGATAGTTGCAGATTGTAGTAATCGCTGTTGTAAAAACGCAGCACGTCATATGCGGATTTCGAATTTTGCGACGAGAGAATGTCGAACGCTTGGAACGGCACCGCGATCGGGCCGTTGTTGTTTGCTTCGTTGTATGTGATCGAGTTGACGAAGTGGCGCCCGATCGGCGTCTGCAGCGACATGTTCTGTGTCACCGTCGCCTTCAAGTCGCCCGTACCGTAAGCGAACTGCTCGACCGTGCTGCTGGCGGAGAGATCGCTCCCGAACAAGCGATAGAGCGCGGGCCCGAAGGTCAACGCAAGGTCTTCGCGCGACGTTGAAAAAAACGGCGACGGCTGCTCGTAGCGACCGATATAAAATTGCGCGCCGACCGGAAACCAAAAATGTGGGAACAGCGCGTTGGGCCGAATCGATAGCTCGGGCATCTTGTCGATACCGGTCGGCGAGGTCGCGTTCGTCTTGTCGAAGGTCAGTTGGTAGTCGACTGCCGGGGTCGTCCAATGCGTCAGCGTGTTGATGTGGCTGGTGGAGCTGCTCGATCCGATCCCGCCGTATGCGGTTTGGCTGGTATCGTAGCTGAGTGTTAGGCCCTGCGTGAGGTTTCGTGCCAGCTCGCGCTGATCGGTGAAGCCGTAGTTTGAAACGACCGATTGAGAACCGGTTGCGGAACGGTTGAAATTGTAATTCTGTTGTTCACGCGGCGTGGCGTGAATCAGCGTCGCGGAGTATTGAGTTGTCGGCGGCAAGTTGGTAAAGGGACCGTAGTTGCCGTTATAGTTGAATAGGAATTGGCCGCGCAAGTTCTGGGAGAAGTTTTCCGTCTCGGTTGCCGCGAGATTGTACTGCTGGGTCGCGCTTTGACGGTTATGAATCCCATAGTAGTCGATGGTCGCTTGACGCCGGCCGTTGCGCTTGGCAAAGAAGCCGACATATCCTAGTCCCAACCCGATGCGCGTAAAATATTCGAGCCGGTAGTAGCCGTAGTAGTAATCGTCCCTGCCGAAACCGATCTTTAGCTTGACCCACGCGCCCTCGTATTGATCGTAACCGAACTCCGGAAAGAAGCCCGGACGTCGCTGCTCGTCGACTTGACGCAGCGGAATCACAACCTTCGGAAGATAGAGGATCGCCGCCGCGCCCAAATAGAGCACAGCCTTTGTGATCGTCAGCCGATCGCCCGGATTGACGTCGATTGTTCGACCTGTGATGTGGTAACCGCCGCGGGGGTTCTCGCAGGTCGTTACATACGCGTTTTCGCCGTGCGCGACGCCGCTGCTCGTAGATGTCATTGTCTTGGCCGAGTAGTAGACCTCGCCGCGCTCGACGTCGCGCGTGCTTTCGCCGTGTCCGTTCTGCAAAGTCGCGCTGCGCGTAATGGTATCGAACGCAATCTGATCGGAGCGCAGAATCGTGTCTTTCTCGCGGTCGACGAGGTACGGATGGCCGGTGACCGTGACCGTGCGCTTCCCGTCATAGTGCGCGCGATCGCCCGCCACCATTCCGTCCTCATAGAAGATCTGCACGTGACCGATGATATCGCCGGGCTGATTCTCGTTGACATTGCCGACGATCTGATCGCCTAAGATCGCGATCTTGCCGGGTTCTAGCGTCGGCACTCCGGTTGGCGTTGGAGACGGGCTCGACGTCGGCGAGCCCTTCGGCGTCAGTGGTCCGGGCGAACCGGTCGGGCGCACCAGGAAAACCGGGCCGCTGGTCGTCGCGCGAGGCGAGGGAGTCGGCACCGGCGGCGGCGTGATCGGCGACGCACTCGGTTGCGGCGTTACATAGAGGTGCCCGCCACCCGGTTGCCCCGGCGGAAATGTCAACGTCGGCTGCGGAGATGGGGACGGGGATGCGACTTCGGGCGTCGGCAACGCTTGCGCGACTTGCGTTCCGCACGGACGGCTCAATAACGAAAGTGCGCGCACCGCCTGTGGATCGTTGACGGGCTGACTCTGGGCACTCGCAAAAACATTCCCGCCGATCGCGAGAATGCACAGAAGAGCGCCGCCGGGACGGAGGACCTTCTTAGTCAGTGCTCATTCCACCAGAGCATTGCAAGCCCGGCCAGCGTGAAGACGAGGTTCGGCGCCCACGACGCGAGGTACGGGTTGACGACGCCGTTTCGACCGAAGGCCGCGGCAGCCAGCGAGAGCAGGTCATATATACCAAACGCAATGATCGAGAGCGCAATTCCAAGCGTGCGGCCTCGCTTGCCAAACCTTATCGCTAGAGGAAGGGCGATCAGCACGGCCACGACGCACGCAAACGGCAGAGATGTCTTGTTAGCTAAACTCATCTGCATATTACCCAGTGCTTCGCCACCTACACCTTGCGCTTCAAGAAAGTGGACTTGCTGAGCCAGCGCCTTGGAATTCATCGTGTATGCATCGCTGTTCGCGCTGCTCATGAACGCTGCCGCGCTTTCACCGAGCGGCAATCCGATCGAAAGTGAACTCGTGCGTGCCTGCGCTGCGAACTCGCCGTTGGCATTGAAATGCGTGTCGACGACGTCGCTGAGGACGAGCGTAGCGCCTTCGACATGCGCTGTCTTGGCCGAGAGGACCTCATTGTAATAGCCGCTACGTCCGGGCTTGAAGATCTGCACTCCGACCATCGTCTTGTTGTCGGGCAGGACCTGTGAAACATAGAAGACGTTCCCTGTGTCGGGGTCCTTACGAAAGAACTGCGTCTCGACCGGTAACGATTGCGTATGGTAGATAATCTGATAGAAGCTGCGCGTCGAGATATCGACCGCCGGCGGTGCGATGAATTCATTCATCGCATAAGCGAGTACAAAGGCGCATGCGCCGAAAAGCAACGGAGTCAAGCAGATTCGCCAGAGCGATATCCCGGCGGTCCGTAGTGCGGTAATTTCGTTGTCGGCAGCGAGTCGGCCCATGGCCAGCAATGTTGCGAAGAGTGACGCAAATGGAAATGCAAGTGGGATGCTCTGCGGAATGCGAAACAGCACAAAGCGCAGCACGAGAAAAAACGGCGCATGCGAATTGATCAAAAAGTTCGCGGCTAAGAAGAAGATGTTGACGCCCCAGAACAGCAAAAAAGCGCCGAACGCAAAGCAGAATGGCCCGATAAACTCGCGCAGCACATAGAGGTCCAAGAGCGGAACCCGGATCAAGGGGCGAGGAAGCGTAGCGGCTTGCGCGGCCGTCGCCATTAAGTTACGCGGTGTCTAGTAGCTGCGGTAAGCGTTGAGCACGCGCTCGACGTAAGCGCGCGTTTCAGCATACGGCGGTACGCCGTGGTAGCTGTCGACGGCGGCCGGCCCGGCGTTGTATGCGGCGACCGCGAGCGTCACATTATTACCGTAGCGCGCCAAGAGGTCGTGCAGATAGCGCGTTCCTCCATCTACATTTGCGCGCGCATCGAACGGATTGAAGACGTGGTATGTCGCCGCGGTTCCCGGCATCAACTGCATCAAGCCTTGGGCTCCGGCGGGACTGACCGCGCTCGGATTTCCGCCCGACTCCGCCATTACGATCGCACTCGCGAGCGCCGGCGGCACGCTGTTGCGCGCACTGGCTTCGCCGACGATCGATTGGAGCTCGGCCGAGCCGAGTGCATGCGCCGCATAAGGCAAATAGCCGGCGTCGCTGCAGCCGTATAAGAATGTAAGCAAGAGCGCTGCGTACGCAGACTTTCTGATATTCATACGCGTGATTGGCCTGTGGATAGGCCCCTTTACTGTAGCACCTGACCGCCGCCCTGCGTCCGCAGTAACACCGCCCCTGGAAAAGCTCGCGCCCCGCACGCTTGCATCGCCCCTGCTGGGGGCGTATAGTGGTGTGAAGTGGTGCCTAGTGGTGTGCTGGGGAGGGCTTCATGCACGCGGAATTACCGCGTTTTGCCGGCTTCGTCGAGCATGCCCTTGATGACAAGGGCCGTCTCATCGTGCCCGCCCGCTTTCGCGAACGCCTCGGAACCGGCTTCGTCCTAACCGTGGCCCAGCCCGATCCGTGTCTGGCACTCTACCCAACGGCCACGTGGAACGTCTTCTGCAACCATCTTCAGTCGGCACCGCGCAAGGACGAGCAGTTCCGGCGGATGGTGCGCCACCTTTTTGCGCATACGGAAGAGGTTGCGTGCGACGCGCAAGGCCGGCTTGTCATTCCGGGGCCGCTGCGTTCCTACGCCGGGATCGAGCGTGACGTCATCTCAGTCGGGACGCTGACGCGCGTTGAGGTCTGGGCGAAGGAGCGCTATGCGCAGCATGCCGAGCCGCAAGGCGAGGTCGGCGATTTTATGGCGGAGCTTGGCCTCTACTTGTGTGCCCGTATCTTTGCGTCGATGATGCATGTACCGGTTCTGCGTGTGCAAGCGCTCGAGTTCTTGGCGGTACGGCCGGACGGCATCTATGTCGATGCGACCTTCGGCGGCGGCGGTCATGCGCGCGAGATCTTGGAGCGCCTTAC
>JAFARW010000072.1 GCA_019245275.1 Vulcanimicrobiota bacterium | reverse complement strand
CCGATGGGCCTGCCCCTGCCTGACGTTGAAGCGAAGCCGACATGCCGAAGTTGACGCGCATCTACACGCGCACGGGCGACAAAGGTACGACGGGCCTCATTGGCGGCGGCCGCGTCAAGAAGAACGACCTTCGAATCGACGCCTACGGAACGGTCGATGAGCTTTCGAGCGCAATCGGAGTGGCGCGCACCGCGCTTCGTAAAGCGCAGAGTGCCGACGCGCGCGCAACTCGGCTCGACCGGTGGCTCGCATGGACGCAAGATGCGCTCTTCAATCTTGGCGCCGATCTGGCAACGCCGATCGACAAGCGATGGGACGGCATGCCGTTGACGAGTGCCGGCGACGTCCAAGCGCTCGAACGCGCCATCGATGAAGCGCAGGCTGATCTTCCGCCACTCGACAACTTCATTCATCCGGGAGGCAGTTACCCCGGCGCATTCTTACACGTTTCCCGCACGATTTGCCGACGCGCCGAACGCATCCTCATTACGCTTTCCGAAAAAGAAACGATCGCGCCGGAAGTCATGCAATACGTCAACCGCCTCTCAGATGCGCTGTTCGTTTGGTCGCGCTGGATCAATGCAGTGCTCGGCGAGACCGAATATCTCTGGAATTCCGCGACACAGCCGCCTGAATAAGACGCGAGTAGGGCGCGCATAGCGCCAATGCGAACGCCCGCCTAAATGTCGATCGTGAGCCGACTCTTTTCGACCACGCGCATTGAAGAACTGCGTCAGCTTGGCGCGCGGAAGATCCTCCGGCGCGTGCTGACCGGCAAGGATCTCGTCGCTATCGGTTTAGGCACGATGATCGGCGGCGGCATCTTCACGACGATCGGGCCCGGGGTTGCAAAAGCTGGACCAGCGGTGATCATCGCTTACATTCTCGCCGGAGCCGCCTCGTTTTTCGCAGCGCTATGCTATGCCGAACTTGGCTCGATGGTGCCGATCGCGGGAAGCGCTTATACGTATGCGTACGCGACGCTCGGTCAGGTCATTGCGTGGATCATCGGTTGGGATTTGATCCTGGAATACGGTATCAGTGCGGCGCCTGTCGCGCAGCAATGGTCCGCGTACTTTCAAAACGCAATACACATGCTCTTCGGATGGAGCATGCCCGCGTGGGCGACGATGGCAAAATATGTCCACGCAGGTCCCTGGTGGCACATGGATTTTGCCCACTCGCAGTACGACATCTTGGGTGCACTGTTCGTACTGTTGCTTTCAGCGTTGCTCGCGATCGGCGTCCGCGAAACGGCAACCTCGAACAATACGTTTGTCGTCGTCAAGGTCGCCGCACTTCTCGTCTTCATCGTCGCCGGGCTCTTCTTGTTTCACCCGCAAAATCTGCATCCGTTCACGCCGCTCGGCTGGGTTACGGGAGGCGCCGGCGGTCTCGGCATCATCCCCGCCGCAGCGCTCGTCTTCTTCTCCTATATCGGCTTCGATACGGCAACCACTGCTGCCGAGGAGTGTAAGAACCCGCAAGTTGACGTTCCGGTCGGAGTTCTCGGCTCGCTGTTTATCGGCACCGTGCTCTATTGTGCCGTAGCGTTGATCCTCGTTGGCATCGTTCCGTGGCAGCACGTGGATCAAAATGCGGCGCTGGCAGCTGCGTTGCGGCCGCTGCACAGCAATCTGCTCGAGTGGATTATCATCATCGGCGCGCTAGCCGGCACGACGAGCGTGGCGTTGACGTCGCTCTTTGGTCAAAGCCGTATTTTCTACGTTATGGCACGCGATCGGATGCTGCCGCCGTTCGTAGCAAAGATCGACCCCAGGCTCCGCACGCCGGCTCGCATGACGATGATCACGGGCGCGGTCGTTGCGCTGCTCACCGTGATCGTGCCGCTGGATTGGCTCTTAGAGTTGGTCAACATCGGCACGTTCAGCGCATTCATCATCGTCTGCGCCGGGGTGCTCTTCTTGCGCTATCGCCGCCCGGACTTACCGCGCAAATTCCGCTCACCGCTCGTGCCGCTCTTTCCGATCCTAGGAATTCTGCTGTCCGCGTTTCTCGCGACGCAAGGTCTTGGCAAGTACACCTGGTGGCGCTTCATCGGCTGGCTGATCGTCGGCTTGGTAATTTACTTCATCTACGGTTTCCGTAAATCGGACCCGTCAAAGATCAACATCCTGGAACCTGAACCCGAAGCGCTCACGATCGAAGTCTGACCCTGTGTCACCCTGAGCTTGGCGAGACTTTTTCGCGCAGTTGATTCACGATGTCGGCGGCGTTCTGGCTTTCGTCCAACTGAACCACGATTTGCTTGTACCGTTCGTCTCGCGTCGTTATCGCCAGACAATTTTCGCCGTTCGAGTAATCCAGAAACGCCCAGCCGCCGTGGCCGAAGAACGTACCCGCCATCTTCAGCCCGGGCGCACTCGTGCCCATCAGCTTGCGCCACGCGTCTCGCCAACCGTTCCGATCTTCAACCGAAGCATCGACGACGTGTGAGTACGGCACGTGAAGCGAGCCGTGCAACGCAAAAAACTTCTCCGCCGGAGTAAGCTCTACGGTGAAACCGTCGGAATCAAAACTAATCTTCGCCATGCGTCCTCTTACTTGACCGGCGCGGCGAAGTTGCTCTACGGTGACGCGTCGGTGTCGGGTTGGGCGCCGGCTTCGATTACGCCGGGCGTATCAACGTCGATGCGTGCCGTGCGACGGTTATAGCGCGTCTTCACCCCAAACGCCAACGCGACCGATCGTAGCCCGACCATCACGCGGCCCCGCACGCGAAACGGCGCGTGGTGCAGCGTCATCGGAGCGTTGTTGAGCGTCGCCTTTGTGGAGCCGACCTTAAACTCGAGCGTTTGACTGCCGCGCACAATCTCGATCGAGTTTTCCTTGGGTTCGAAGCGCGTGTCGGCACCCAGTGCTTCCGCGACCGCGCGCAATGGCACGAAAACTTCTTGGTTTTGCGTGACCGGCGGCACATCGGTGACG
>JAFARW010000018.1 GCA_019245275.1 Vulcanimicrobiota bacterium | reverse complement strand
TTTTCAAACTTCTCGCGGTGCCCGCACTCGGCGCACTCGTACTCCCCGCTCACCTGGACAATCTCGCCACCGTTGCCGAATATCTCTGCCATGCGCCTCTCTTACCCAGCCCTCAAGCAGATCGGCTTAGCCGCACTCGTATTCTGTATTGCCGCCACGGCGACGCCGACACCCGTTCCAATTCCGCCGCACGATGCGGCGATCAATGCCACAATGGACTTCCTGGTGGGCGATTGGAACTGCCGTGAGATCGTGCGCGGCCGGATTCGGCCCAGCCGGCAAACCTATGGCTGGACAGCCGATCGGCATTGGCTCGTCATGACCGAGGTCGCACCGCCGTTCGATATCTATCGTACGACGACTTATATTATGGAAGTCCGCTATGCGTTTGACGATAAGAAAGGCAAGTGGGTCGAACTCACAACCGACAACAACGGCTACTACGGCTTGAGTTATGCGACGCCGTGGTTGAACGGCCGTCTCGTCACGCGCGATGTGATGAATAAGGACAATCAGTTAACGCAAGATGTGCTCGTCCGCGTGAGCGATCGCAAGACGACCGACACATTTAGCGGTATCAACTTCAAGATGAAGCCGGATACGATCACCTGCACGAAGGTAAAAAGCCCGAGCTCTGTTCCTTAAAGGCTCCTTTAGTCACTGTCCGGCGGTTCGGCGTGCCAGCGCGCCATCAATTGCCGCGCTGAATATTTTGTGGGGACCGGCTGGTAATTCAGCGGCGCTTGCGAGAAGTTGAAGCAATCGGCGAAATCGTCGGCGCGCGCATCCGTGTAGCCGAGCGAACCGAGGCCGAACTGCTCCTCGACGAAGCGCAGAATGCTGCCGAACTCATGTTGCGTATGCGAAACGTAGGCCGCTTTTGCATAAGGCGAGATCACAATGAGCGGCACGCGAAAACCAAGTTCGTACGAATCGTAGATTGGCGGTTTGACGTGATCGTACCAGCCGCCCCAATCATCCCACGTTACAAAGATCGCCGTGTTTTTCCAGTACTGACTTGTTCCGATCGCGTTGACGACATCGGCAACCCACGACGGTCCGGTGTTCGAAAGGTTGTTTGCGTGATCCGAGTTGGCGCCGGTTGGAATAATCCAAGAAACTGCGGGCAAGTGCCCCTGCGAGATATCGCTGAAGACGTTCGTCTCGGGAATCGAGACGTTCGACCAATCAGCGCCGTAACGAATGTGATGAATTGCGTCCGGTCCCGTCCACAAGAAATAGGGCTCCGGCGTATAGTATTTCCACGACACGCTTTTTGCATCGAGCAGATCTAAGAGCGTCGGGTGGTCGAAGCACGGAAAGATCGAGCTGCTTTCGTTTCCGCTCGGGTCGATCAGCGCGACCAGACTGCCGGCCGGCGAATCGCAGCCCTCGTTGCTGCTCGGCATATTTTTTGGAGTCGAAACGTTTTCCGCGGCCAGCAGGTTGCTGCCGACCGACGGAATCGACGTTCCCGATATGATGTACTGATGCGCGGGAAAACTCGGGCCTTCGTTCGACTGGAGCATCCGATCGCCGAACGTGAACTCTTTCGCGAGCGCAAAATACGGCGTCGTTTCGGATTGCGGCACGTAGCCGTAAGCGGCATCCGGCGGCGGCGTGAAGCCGGGTCGAGGCACGACGTGCTCGAGATCGAAGCCGTTCATCTGTCCGTGGTTGTACTCGGTGACGAATCCGCCGTTGCGCCCCTTCTCCACATGCGCATGCGAGAGATCGTACGGCGCCTCAAACGGAACGGGTTGCAACGCCACGGTTTGACCGGTTGACGTTTGGCCTGTCGTCACGGTGTCGGCGCCGGGAAAACCATTGAAGAGATTGTCGACGGTGCGGTTCTCTTGAAAAATGATAACGACGTGTTGAATCGGAGCACCCGGTGGCGGAGTTTGTCCGGGTAGCGGTGGCAACGATGATCCGCCGCCACTTCCGCCGCCTCCGCACGCGACTGTCGCGCCGAGCAGAAGCGCTGCCGCGCCGATGAACGTATGTGCGCGCCGCGCGACCACATTCATGGTTCAAAGATACCCGCGAAACAAGCGCCGCTCATTAACTTGGGGTGAAATGACAGCCGACGTTGAAATCGAGTGAGAGATTACGTTAGAGTAGTTTTGCGCCGACGTGGCGGAGTGGTCGATCGCAACGGATTTGTAATCCGTCCTGGAAACAGCTCGCCGGTTCGAATCCGGCCGTCGGCTAACCGTTGGAGCGGCAAGCATGATGCGGGCCGCTCCTTCTCTTACGCGCTTCGACAAGCTCAGCGTGACACGGTAGCGAACCGTCAAACCTAATGCAGCCTGTCAATCCGAAATGGAAAGCGTCCGGGCTCGTGCTCGTCTGCGAGCGCTGCTCGAAGGAGCGCATTCCCGAAGAAGATCCCGATAAAGCCGCCGAGATCGGCGACTTCCATTTGCGCGATTGGCTCAAGGAGCGGCTGAAGGCAGACGGACTCTGGGGCAAGATTCGCGCGATCAACACGAGCTGCATGGATGTGTGCGCGCGACGGCGCGTGACGGTTGCGATTGATTCACAGCGCCGCGGCGCCACCGCGCAAGTCTTTATCGTCGATCCAATCGACGATCGCGAAGAACTCTATCGCACAATTCTGGCAGAACTGGGCGAAGATGACCTCTGAGTGCGGATAGCCGCTGATGACGCCTGAGTGGGTCGCCGCGATTGCGTCGCTTGCAACGCTGCTCGTCATCTCAGCGACTGCGTTAGCTGCGCTGGGCCAAGTGCGACACATGCGCAGTGGCAATCAGATTGTTGCCACAAACGAGTTTAGAGAAACAATAGAATCTGAGTTCTTCCGTCAGAACTCCGAGCACGTAATCAACACACTGCCTGCAATTCTCAACGATCCAAGCGTTCGCGGCCGGATTGCCGCGGGAACTTCAATCGTCGCCATTAGCGAGCTATTGCCCGTCAGGTCGCTTGCCAACCTGTTCGAGACATTGGGCGCATTCGTAAAGCGCGGCATGATCGACCGCGATCTGGCCTGCGATCTTTGGGGCGCCATCACTTTAAGAGCTTGGGAAGCGGCGGCGCCGCTCGCAAGAAACATTCGCCTTGCCTACGGCAACGAGGCGATATGGGAGAACTTTGAGTATCTCGCCGCCGCTTCTCGGGCGTTTGCGCGAAAACACCCCGACGGCACCTATCCGAAGGGGATGCCGCGCGAAGAAATGCCAGAGGTGTGGCCGGAACTTATGAATAGGCACGATGACGCCTGAGTGGCTTGCCGCGATTGCTTCGATCGGGACGTTTGTCGTAATCGCCGCGACGGCGGTCGCCGCGCTGGTTCAACTACGCCATATGCGCAGCAGCAACCAGATCGCAGCGCTAAACGAGCTGCGGGAAACGATTGAATCCGAATACTTCCGAAGCAGCGCTGAGTTCGTGCACAAGAGCCTACCGGATCTGCTGAACGACAATCTGATCCGCCACCAGATTGCAGCCGGCACTCGGATTCCCGCGATCAAAGAGCTGACGCCGGCGGCGACCATGGCGGATTTCTTCGAGCAGTGCGGCATGTTCATAAAGCACGGCATCATCGAGCCGAGGTTGTTTTGCGATCTGTGGTCTTACAACGTCCTGATATGTTGGGAAGCGATTGCGCCTCTCGTCATCAACTTGCGGACGATACACGACCAGCCCGCTCTGTGGGAAAATTTCGAATACCTCGTCACGATATCGAAGGCGTGGCACGATCAACACCCCGACGGTAACTATCCGACGCGCGCAACTCGCGAGGTAATGCCGGCGCTTTGGCCAGAAGTCACTGCGGCAGTAAGCAAGCGCGACGACGCCGCAAATATCACCGGTTAGGAGTCAGCGCTCAACCGCCCACACGTTGACGTGATACTTCTCTAGGAGCACGGTCTGCTTTTCGATATGCATGCCGTTGTTTTGCGCGACTTTTTCGGAACCGACGTTTCCGGGCATGACTAACGAAATCACGCGCTTTACGCCAAGCCGCTTGAACGCATCTTCTTTTAACGCCAATGCCGCCTCCGTCGCGTAACCTTTACGCCAATGTTGCGGCATGATCGCGTAGGCGACTTCCGTTTCGTGCACCCCGTCGATGTCCCAAAACAGATGCCCGCAGCAACCGACAAAATCTCCGCCGTCCTCTTCAAAAACGGCAAACATTCCCGAACCCTCTTTGGTCCACGGGCCGTTCAGCTGACGCTCGATGATCGCGCGCTCACGTTCGACCGTTACCGGTTCGGGCTGAGGCAGCGTTTTCTGCACCTCCGGATCGCCATACAGGCTAACTAAAAGCGGTGCGTCCTCAACGCGAAGTTTGCGTAACCGCAAGCGTTTGGTGAACAACTCCATAAACTTGAAAGGGCGCCCTCGGGGCGCCCTTCTGTCACGCTGAGCCTGTCGAAGCGCCTACGGTAGCTCGATCTCGGAGAGATTCTTCTCGATTTTCCGCTTGACGCGCTGCAGCGCGTTATCGATCGACTTGACGTGGCGACCCAAGTCGCGTGCCATCTCCTGGTAGCTCTTGCCTTCGAGATACGAAAGCAGCACCTGCGATTCCAGCTCGGAGAGATTCTCCTGGATGCGCTCCTTGATGTCTTGCGAGACTTCCTGATTAATGACCAGCTCCTCGGGGTCCGAGGTCTTCTGCGACGCCATCACGTCCAGCAGCGTGCGCTCGCTGTCCTCATCGTAGATCGGCTTATTCAGCGAGACGTACTGGTTGAGCGGAATGTGCTTTTGACGGGTCGCGGTCTTGATCGCCGTGATGATCTGGCGGGTGATGCACAGCTCGGCGAAGGCGCGGAAGCTGGAAAGCTTATCGGCCTTAAAATCGCGCACGGCTTTGTAGAGGCCGATCATGCCCTCTTGGATGATGTCCTCGCGGTCCGCACCGATCAGGAAGTAGCTTTTGGCCTTAATGCGTACGAAATTCTTGTACTTGTTGAGCAGGAATTCCATCGCCAGGTTATCGCCGCTCTTGGCGGTTGATACAAGGTCTTCGTCTGCTCGCTCGTGATACTCGAGTCCATCCGCGACAGGATGGGTCATTGCCATTTAACGTGCCCTCTTGGGGAGGATGTGACGAAAATCGCGGGCCGGGGCCCGTCGAGCTCGGCACATCGCCGTTAAGTATAAGGAGGACGCCCCTTGCGCGTCAAGGCGAAAACTCGTTGTTTTTCGCCCTTTTCCACAGCCCGCTCGGGCTGCTCGGCAGGCAGCGGTCCCTTGCCTGAACCGGCTCGCTGCCTCACCGCTTCATACAGCAAAATCGCTGCCGCAACCGACGCGTTGAGCGATTGCACTTTGCCGTGCATCGGGATGTGAACCAGCTCATCGCATTCGCTGCGCGCCACGCGCGAAAGCCCCGTATCTTCCGCACCAATCACGAGCGCAACGTCGCGTCGCCAATCAGCTTGCGAGTACGGCATCGCGCCGCTCTCGTCGCCGGCATGCGCGCCAACGATCCAGACGCCGTTCTTCTTTAGGTTACGCAGGGTTTGCGCCACGTTTGTGACCCGCGCGATCGGCAAGTGGGCGGACGCACCCGCTGCCGCCTTTCGTACCGTCGGGTTCACCGCGGCGGCGCGTCGATCGGGGATGGCCGCGCCGTGCGCACCCGCCGCCTCGGCGGTCCGTAAGATCGCCCCGGTGTTATGCGGATCGGTGATGTGGTCGAGCACGACGACGAGCAGCGGCTCGCTGCATCTCGCGTGCACAATGTCTTCAATGCTCGCGTATTCGAATGGCGGTCCGAAGGCGACGACGCGCTGGTGCGCCTTATACGGAAATTGTGAGAAGTACGGCGGTTCCTCGAAACGCACCGGTATGTTGCGCGATGAGGCCTGCGCAACAATAGTACGAACTCCGGCATCCCGCCCACGATCTTTGCCGACATGAACGCTCGCAAGCGACTCGCCCGCGGCAAGCGCTTCGCCAACCGCATGCACGCCGTAAATCACATCGTCGAGCGCAGCTCGATTCCACTGCCGCCGCCTCAACCGGCGACGGTCCACGTCGTCCCCTCTCGGGTGTCTTCGAGCGACACACCGCAGTGTGCGAGCGCGTCACGCAGGCGATCCGATTCGTTCCAACGTCGTTCGGAACGCGCCTTTTTGCGTTCATCGATAACGATCTGGATCGCGTCCGCCGCGGAAGCTGCGTTCGCAAGCGTTACGGCGCCGTCGAGTTGTTTCTTCAAGCACTCGACAAAATCGGAGGGCAACTTCGGAACCCGCTTCTTGAGCCACGCTTCGCTGGGTTCAAGTCCAAGAATCGTCAGCCAGTATTCCAGTATCCTAAGCGCTGGGCCAGAGCGCACAGCTTCAAAGTTTCGCGCGCTCGAAGCGAAGCTCAGCACTTCGCGGAGTGCGGAAGCCGTATTCATGTCATCGTCAAGGGCCGCTTCGACAGCGCTGTTAAACTCGCTGAACGATCGACGCGCCTCTTCAAGTGATTTCGGCTCCGTTGCTTTATCGGCAAGCATGCGAAAGTTGTCGCGCAGCGTTTGCAGCGTCGCATCTGCGGCCCCAATCGCCTCCTCGCGAAAGTTCATCACCTTGCTGTAACCGGTTTGGAGGAAGAGCAGGCGTATCGCTTGCGGGTCGTGGCGATCGAGCAACTCGTAGAGCGGCTCGAAGTTACCAAGCGATTTCGACATCTTGCGGCTCTCGGAGAGCAAGATGCCGCCATGAACCCAGAAATTCGCCATCGGATGCTTGTGAATAACGGGCTCGCTCTGTGCGATCTCATTTTCATGGTGCGGGAAGATCAGGTCCGCGCCGCCGCCATGCAGATCGAATTGGTCGCCAAGCAACTCACGCGCCATCGCCGAGCACTCGATATGCCAACCAGGCCGTCCCGCACCCCACGGCGACGCCCACGACGGCTCGCCGGGTTTCGCAAATTTCCACAGGGCGAAATCGAGCGGATCTTCTTTGAACTCATCGACTTCGATCCGCGCACCGGCTTCAAGTTCGGATAAATTGCGGTTAGAAAGCTTGCCGTAGTCGGGGAAGCGCGAGACACGATAGTAGACGCCGTCTTTCGACGCATACGCAAAGCCGCGTTCGATCAGTTCGCCGATCATCTCGATGATCTGCGGCACATACTCCGTGGCGCGCGGCTCACACGCCGGATCCAACGGCAAAACGCCCAGCTTCTCCATTGAATTCTTGAAAGAAGCGTAGTACCGGGCGACGATCTCGCGCCAATCTTGACCCGTTTCGGTCGCCGCGGCGATGCTGCGATCGTCGATGTCCGTGACGTTCTGAACGTAACGAACGTCATAGCCGAGATGCGTCAGGTAGCGGCGCAAAACATCGAACAAAAGATATGTCCGCGCGTGACCGATGTGCGTTTCGGCGCTCGGCGTGAGCCCGCAGACATACAATGACGCTACCGGCGGCGCTACCGGCTCAAATGGTTCGACCGAGCGGGTGCGAGTGTTATATAGCTTTAGGGACATTCATCCGCGTCAGCTCGGTGAGGCGCCGCTCCAACTCCTCGACGCGGCCACTCAGGTCGGAAATCAACTGCGCATTCGGATCGGGCATGTCCACTTGCGGTCGCGTCGAGACCCCGTGCACCGGCCGGCCATCTTGCAAGACGACGCGGGCCGGAATACCGACAACGGTTGCATTTGCGGGCACATCCTTGACGACAACCGAACCGGCGCCGACGCGCGAGTTTTCGCCAACCGTGATTGCACCGAGCACCGCAGCGTTGACGCCCACCGTCACACGGTCGCGCAGTGTCGGATGCCGTTTGCCGTGCTGCAAGCTCACGCCGCCCAACGTCACACCTTGATAAAGCGTAACGCCTTCGCCGATCTCGGAAGTCTCGCCGATGACGACGCCCATTCCATGATCGATAAAGAGCCCCGAGCCAATGCGCGCCGCCGGGTGGATCTCGATGCCTGTGATGAAGCGATTGATATGCGCAAGAAAGCGCGGCAGAAGCGGCAGACCGGTGCGATAGAGCGCATGAATTAGGCGATGCGCTGTGATCGCATGGAAGCCCGGATACGATAGCAGCACGTCAAGGCGACCGCGCGCCGCTGGGTCGCGTGCGAGCGGTGCACCGAGATCGGCCAAAAACGTGCGCAGCGGGTTCTTCATCTCTTCCGTACTTCTACCGTAACCGGCGATTCTGCGTCGAGAGTTGCCTATGTACGCTTACGAAGGAGGCTTCGCGCCGCGCAGCGGCTCGAACGGCTTCCCGTCCGGACCGTACTTAATCGGCTCGAGGCCGCGGCCATGCAACAATCGCGACGAGATGGCGCCGATCCGAATCAGAATTCGGTCGTGTCCGAGGAGCGGGAAGATCAACTCGAGCGGCGGCCCCTGGGCCTCTCCGGTCAGCGCCATCCGGACCGCATCCCGCGCCGCATCAGCCGGCAATCCAAACTCGGCAGCGATTTCGCGCAAGTCGTGCTCGAGTGGCAGATCGCGTAGCTCGGGCTGGTCGTCTACATATTGACCGACGGCGTCCAGAAAGAAGAGCACGTCGCGCGAACGCAATCGCTCGAGTTCTAATGCCGGGACCAGAACAGCTTCAGCGCGCAGCGAGCGCACGCGCTGCAGCGCCTCATCCGCTGACGACGTTTGCGAACCGTACGCGCTCAAAAAAGTGTCAATCCAGCGCAGCGCCGCATCAGGTGGCGGCGTCTCAAGCAGCCGCGCTTCCTGCATTGCCTGCGCGAGCTGATCGCGCGAAATTGACCTGTTACCGTTCACTGCACTACCGCGACCGCAAACGCGACGACGCCGCTCCCATCGCCCGTAAAACCGAGCCCTTCGCTCGTCTTCGCCTTGATGCTGACCATCGACGGCGATACATCGAGCGCAGCTGCAACATTCGCGCGCATGAGTAAGATATGCGGCGCTAGTTTTGGCTGCTCCAAGACGATCGTGCTATCGACGTTCGCGATGGCTAAGCCCGCATCTCGGATCTTGCCCGCGCAGACGCGCAGCAACTCAGTCGATCGCGCATCTTTCCATTTGGCATCGCTATCGGGAAAATATTTGCCGAGATCCCCGAGCGCCGCCGCGCCGAGGATCGCATCCGCAATCGCATGGCAGAGCGCATCGCCATCGGAGTGGCCGAGAACACCGCGATCGAAGGGGATTTCGATTCCGCCGAGGATGAGCTTGCGCCCCTCGACGAGCCGATGCGCGTCGAAGCCGTGTCCGATTCGCATGAATCGCTATCCGGCCGATGCGCCGGCGAACCGTGCGCTCGCGGCACGCGGCGCAAAGTGCGCGAAATGCGTCGTGTAAGTCGCGTCGCGTCCGGCTAGCCGATCGAAGCTCGCGGCAAGTTCGCTCACTCTTTCCGATGGAATGTACGCGCGCACCGCAACTCCGGCCGGAAGATCGCGATCGATGCCATCAACTTTGCCTTCGACCCGTTCGATCTCGGCACAAATGGCATCCACCGAATCCTCAGGCACGAATGCCTCGAGCAACACGATCTCTTCAAGTTCCGAAGTGATCGGCGCGCGTTCGCGCAGCAGATACGCGGCGCGTGCGAGATCCTCGGGATGCGTAACTTTGAAGTTATCCGGCGAGCCGGAGACCATGATCACTTCCAAGCCGAGGCGTTCCAACAACGTCGCGTCGTCCGATGCCGGCAGGTCCACTTTGAGGGCTTCGATGTGCGCCTTCTGCAGATCGTGACGCGTCGCAAGCTGCGGCGTCTGCGCCGACCACAACTCCTCGCGGTCGAGCGTACGAACGACTTGCGAGCGTTTCGTCTCAACGACCTTGATCGTGTCGACGACCGGCGTTCCCAAGATCGCCGCGCGTCCATCCTGCACGATTGCCATCGCGTTGCGCACGTCACTCGCTAAAACAAGCGGGCGCGCGCCGTCGTGGATCAAAACGCCCTCGCAACGTTCGGGGAGCGCCTCAAGACCGGCGTGCGCGCTCCCTTGACGCGACTCGCCGCCGGGCACGACGACGACCGGCTTCTCGCCGGCAATGGAGGCGGCAAGCGTCTTCATCGGCTCGATCAGATCCGGCTCCGTTGCGACCGCGAGATCAGAGATTTCGGGCATCATCGCGAGCGTTCGCATCGACCACGCGACGAGCGGCGCGCCGGCAACCTCTTCGAGCTGCTTAGGCCGGCCGAAGCGCGTCCCCTTACCCGCCGCAACGATTACCGCTCCCCACGTTAGTGCCATCGACCGCCTCCTTTTAGAAGCCGCTTGGGCTCAACCTGCGCCTAATATCAAATAATATTTAGTCTTCCCGCGGCAGCGTTCGCCGGCACACCTAAGGAAAGTTGAGCGTTGATTTTACGGAGGCTCGTGAAGCGATAGCACCTTTTGCCTTTGGCCCTTTCTTGCTGGATCCGACGAGCCGAACGTTGTTCTCCGGCGGCCGGATGTGCCGGCTGCCCGAGAAGCTCTTCAGAGTGCTCCTTCTGCTCGTGCAAGCCCGCGGCACGACGGTAGATAAGGGGACGTTCTTCTCGCAAGTGTGGCCGGACGACGAAACCAGTGACAGCAATCTGGCGCAGCACATCTTTATGCTGCGCAACGTTTTAAAAGAATACGACGATCGTCATCCTTACATCCTGAGCGTCAGCGGTCGCGGATACCGCCTCGCCGCAGAAGTCCGTGCCGGTCAAGCGAGGCCACCGCTCAATGACGCCGACGCCGAGCTGGTGCGGCTTTGCTCGATCGGCAACCAGCTGCTGGAAAAACGTACTGCGGCAACGATCCACCTTGCGCAGCACCATTTTGAAGAGGCCCTTGCGCTCGACGAAGAATACGCGCCGGCTCTGCTCGGACTCGCACGCGCATGCGCGCTTTTGGCGGAGTACATGTATTCGGCGCCTGCCGATGCGTTCGAACAATCGAAGGCGATGCTCACGCGCACGCTCGCGCTGTATCCTCAACTAGCCGATGCGCATGCTCTTCTTTCCGAAGTCGCGATTTTCGCGGATTGGGACATCGTGGCTGCGAGAAATTCGCTGTCGACCGCGCTCGATCTCGATCCGGAATCACCGCTCGTAAGACAGAACCTCGTCTGGTTCAATCTGTGTACCGGCGACATCGATGAGGCACTCTGCCAATGCTATCGCGCGATGCAAAACGCACCCTCATCGCTGGCTCTTCTCTATTTGCTCGGTCGCGTGCTCGTTCATCGCGGGACGTACAAGGCCGCTAAGAAGTGCTTTTCGGGTGTGCTCGAGGTCGATGCGGACTTCAGCTTAGCAAAAGAATGGCTTGGTCTCGCCTCGCTCTTCGATGGGAAGCCGGATGCGTGCCTCGCTGACATCAGCCATCTGAGCGCGACGGAAGATCGCGATCTGTCCTACCTGACGGCTCGCGCATCAGCCGAATGCGGCCGTGAGGACGCTGCTCGCGCGGTGCTTGCACAAATGCGGGCGCGACAAACCAAGGCGTACGTTCCGTCTTGGTATTTGGCATGCGTTGAGACGGCTTTAGGGATGACGTCGGAAGCAACGTCACACCTGAAGAACGCAGCTCAGTCGCGGGAGATACCGGTGCTCTTCTCGCGCTCGCTTCCGATGTTTGATGCGCCCATGATTGCCGGAGCCGGTCTCAAAACGCTCTAGCGATCGGGCTACTATTTCACGCGGGCAAAAATCATGCGACCCGCGACGGTTTGCAAGACGCTAGTCACAATCACGTCGGTCGCTTCGCCCAACAGGCGGCGGCCATTTTCAACGACGATCATCGTGCCGTCATCCAAATAGCCGACGCCTTGATGCGGCTCCTTGCCTTCGCGGATCACTTGAACGTGTAGTTCTTCGCCAGGAAGGACGACCGGTTTGACGGCGTTCGCGAGTTCGTTGATGTTGAGAACGGCGACGCCTTCGACTTGCGCGACTTTGTTCAGGTTGTAGTCGTTGGTCAGAAGTTTCGCATTTAGTTCCTGCGCGAGGCGTACGAGCTTCGCGTCGACTGCCGCGCCGACGACGTCTGGGTAATCGCGCTCGCTGATCTGTACCGCCGTGAACTCTTGCAGCCGGCTGAGTACCTCCAAACCACGCCGCCCACGGACGCGCTTGATCGAATCCAGCGAATCTGCGATCAACTGCAGCTCGCGCAAAACGAATCGCGGCAAGATCAACGGTCCCTCGAGAAAACCGCTCTCGACGATCTCCGTGATTCGACCGTCAACGATGACGGACGTGTCGACGATCTTTGGATTTGAGCCGACCGAGCTCAGTGTCGAGTTCTCCGGGAGCGGTACGATCCGTTGCTTTGCACCGACGCGCGCACCGAGATACGCCGTAAAGACGCTGATGATGATGTAGAGCAGAATCGCGATATAGCTGCCGGCGCGTCCGGCAACGGTGATGAACTCGAATAGGATGTTCTTTATAAGAAAGGCCACGATCAAGCCGACGATGAGCCCGACCGCGCCACCCGCCAATTCGGCGGGGGCAAGCCGGTCGATGGCCGTTTCAACCGCGTTCAGTTCATCTTCGAAGAACGACTGCGCAACGGGCGCAAGCGCAACCCCGATCACCGCGCCCACGACCGGCGAAACGATCGTCAAGACGATCTGCATCATCTCGTTCGCAAAATGCAGCGAAAAGAGGTGCAGATACGCTTCGCGCCCGAGCAGAAACCCGGTGACTCCGAAGACCGCCGCAAAAACGAACCGCAGCAGCGTGCCGGAGAGATTCGCCGTTCTTGTCGTTCTTATGCGAATGTGACGAACGCTCCGCAGACGTCGTTTGCCAGGAAAAGCCCGCGCTTCGTTAGGCGTGCCGTTTGATCGTCAACGTCGAGCAGGCCGGCGGCCCGCAAGTCGCCGATCACGGGCGCGTAAAACTGCAGAAAGTCGATCCCGTAACGCTCCTTAAAATCCGCGAAATGCACGCCGCGCCTCGTACGCAACGCTAACATCGCAGCCTCCCCCGTGCGAGCCGCGTCTTTAAGCGTCTCTCTCTGCGATGGAATCTCGCGCCCACTCTCGACCGCCTCAATATATTCCGCCAGCGATCGCGTGTGAACCGATCGCACGCCATCCAAGAAGCTCGCGGCTCCGACGCCAAACCCCATGTACTCTCCGTTTTGCCAGTAATTCAAGTTGTGCGCGCATTCGTGACCCATCCGAGCAAAGTTGCTGACCTCATATTGCTGATACCCAGCCCTGTCGAGCATCTCGATTGCGCGCTCGTACAGCGACGCTTCGGCGACGTCATCGAAGAAAGCGGCCGGCTCACGCGCCCGCCACTCCCAGAACGGCGTTCCCTCTTCAACCGTCAATCCATAGACCGAAATGTGATCGGGGTTCAGCGCGATTGCCTGACTCAGCGTCTGCGACCAGCTTTCGAGCGTCTGGCCGGGCACGGCGAAAATCAGATCCATCGAGATCGATTGCAACCGCGCAGCGCGCGCGCCAGCGACGACACGCGCGACATCCGTGGGAGCATGTCGTCTGCCGAGCGTTCGGATCTCGTCCGGGATCATCGATTGCACGCCGATCGAGAGACGATTGACTCCGGCGCGCAGATATTCCGAAGGCTCGTCGCCGGCAATGAGATCGGGGTTGACTTCAATGCTGACCTCATCGAACGGCCCAAAGCGCGTCGATAGGCGGTCGATCAGGGCGGCAATCTCTCGTGAACTATATGTATTCGGCGTACCGCCGCCAAAGTAAAGCGTGCTCGCACGAAAAGGCGGCGTTTCATCGATCTCACGCTCGAGTGCGCGCAAGTATAGTTCGGCCATCGAACGGCGATACGGCCACTTCGCGAAGTCGCAATACGGACAGATATATGGGCAAAACGGCAGGTGCACGTAAATTCCGCTCATGGCACGCGATCTTCCAAAACGAAAATACCGACGGCCCCTCGGCCCGCGTGCGCCGCAATAACGGGACCCGCTTCAAGGATCTCGAGCGAGCGGACCGGCTCGCGCAATTGCAATTGCAGATCCGCTTCGACACGCTCCGCAAGCGCCTGCGCATTCGTGTGCATGATCAAAAGTCGCGTCGAGGCGTAGTCTTTAACCAAACTTAGCGCTGCTTCGATCATGACTTCGACCGCTCGCTTAAAGGTACGGACCTGCGCTTCAACTTCGACAACCCCGCCATGAAGACGGAGAACCGGGACGATCCGTAGCAGCGTTCCGAGAATCGCCTTCGCCTTACCGATGCGGCCCATGCGCTCGAGGTGCGAAAGATCCGGCGCCATCGCGAAGAGTCGTTGCGGCTCCCAATCTTGCCGCAGAGTCTCGGCAATCTCATCGGCGGACGCGCCGCGAGCGCTAAGCCGGACGGCTTGCTCAACCTGCAAACCTAAACCGCCGGCGACGGTCTGCGAATCGACGACCTCGATATGTGCATCCGGAAAACGCGCTGCGGCGCTCGACGCTGCATTGATCGTTCCGGAAAGCGCTTGCGAGATCACAACACAGACGATATCGCGGCCGGCGGACACGTGCTCCTTGAAGACCTCTTCGAACATGGCCGCCGTCGGCTGCGACGTGATCGGCAATACCGATTCCCGCTCGAGCATCTCGTAGAATTGAACACGGGTCAGCTCAATGTAGTCCTTGAAGCTTCGCTCCCCGAAAATTACGAAGAGAGGAACGACGTCGACTCCTAGTCGTTGCGCGCGCGCAGGATCGATGTCGGACGTGCTATCCGTAACAATGGCGACACTCAAGATCGACGTTCGCCCCTTTTCCTCTCGCGAAGAGTTTGCGGGAATGATTGACTACTTCTTAGATGCCGACGATGCTTATCTTCGCGGGATGGGAGCGGACCGCAGCCGTTTTCCCAGCCGCGACGATTGGCTGCGCGAGGTCCTCGCGGATCAGGAAAGACCCGACAATCGCAAGGATAGACTCTATGTCGGCTGGTTCTATGACGACCGGCTCGTAGGGCACTCGAGCATCAACCAGATCGAGATCGGCGAGCAGGCATATATTCATCTCCACTTGTGGGATGCGGCCCTTCGCAGGAGCGGAGTCGGTACCGAATTCTTTCGAAAATCCGTCCTCTATTTTCGCCGGCGTCTGCATTTAAAGCGCGTGATCTGCGAGCCATATGCCGGCAATTCCGCGCCGAATAGAGTGCTCGAGAAGTTGGGCTTTACGTTCGTTGGGCGTTTCAACAAAATTCCTGGCCCGATAAACTACGAGCAGGACGTCAATCGCTGGGAGCTGCGGCTCTAGGCTTTAGTCATCATCGGCGCGACAAGCGCCGCGATCTTTCCGATGACATCCGCGCGTACTTCTTCCGCTGCCGCGCGCACCGCGCTCGCCAAGGCCGTGCGATTCGCGCGGCCGTGTGTGACGATGCAGTTTCCGCGCAACCCGAGCAGCGGTGCGCCGCCGTAGGTTTCGTAGTTATACGTTTCGCGCAGACGGCGCAGCGGCGGCAGGATCAGAAAGGCGCCGAAACGTGTCATGAGGCTGCCGTTGAGCAGCGAGTTGCGCAGGACGCGGCCGAGGCCCGAAGTGATGCCTTCCGCGACTTTTAAGACGACGTTTCCAACAAAACCATCCGTAACGATCACGTCGGCAGCATTCATCAGCACGTCTTTGCCGTCGATGTTGCCGATGAAGTTGACCGGCGCCTCGTCGAGACGCTTTGCGGCTTCGATCACTTGCTGGTTGCCCTTACTGCGTTCTTCGCCTACTGAAAGCAGCGCGACGCGCGGATTTGCGATGCGCAGAACCGCGATCGCATACGCCGACCCCATGATCGCAAATTGCTCGAGCCACTCAGGCCGGCAATCAACGTTCGCGCCGGCATCGAGCATCACACTCGGGCCGCTGATCGCCGGCAATACCGTCGCGATCGCCGGACGCGCAATTCCTTCGATCGTTCGCAAGCGAATCAGCGCGATTGCTAAGAATGCGCCACTATTGCCGGCGGAGACAACGGCATCCGCCCGCCCTTCTCGCACGAGATTGATTGCGATTCCCAAACTCGTCCGATCCGCGGAGCGGAGCGCCGCCGATGGACTTTGATCCATCGGCACGGCTTCAGCCGCATGAACGACCGTGATGCGCGATGCATTCGGCCCCTGGAGCAGTGGCCGTACTTGCTCTTCATCGCCGACGAGAATAATGTCGGCATAGTCGTCCTGGGCCGCCAAAAGCGCACCGGCGACGATCTCGCGAGGCGCAAAATCACCGCCCATTGCATCGACCGCGATCGTCGAACGGCGAGGCGCAGCGCTATTCATCGTAAGAAATCAAGTATTCTTGCCCCGGCTGACCACCGAAGTAGTATTCGACGTCGACGTCGAGCGCGCGAGCAAGCTCGTCCTGCAAGTGCTGCGCATCACCCTCGCTCTGTCCGCCGCCGTAATACAGCGTGATCAAGCCGTCTGAACGCACGTCCATCGCGCTCAGCGCATTGCGTGCCGCCTCAGCAAGTGTCGCTCCGGCAAAGAGACGGCCATCGTAAAGTGCCGCCGGCGATCCCGCCTGAACGGAAGCGCCGTTGAGCTTCGCTCCCTTCGCCGCATGAAAGACGCTTGCGGTGCGTGTTCTGGAGATCGTTTCCAAGAGTTCCTCGTCGCTCGGAATGCTTTCGCAACCGCGTAGCGCGAGCAGCGCGGCAAGTCCGCCCAAAACGTCCCGCGTCGGGATGACATCGACGCTATGGATCGATCGCGATGCCGCTTCGCGAGCTGCGAGCATTACGTTCGAGTCGTTGGGCAGCAAAATAACGCGCTCGCTCAGTGTGCCGTTGATCGCCGAAAGCAACTCTTGAACGCTCGGATTTCCCTGCGCTAGCACGGCAACTTCCGCGCCGAGCTCTTGCGCGATCTTCTGAAAGCCGGCTCCCGGAACGATCGCAACGATCGAAAACGGCTTTGACGGTCGATCCACGAGCAGCACCTGATGCTGCTGCTCCATGTTTTCGACCTTGACGTGCTGCAAATGACCGGCTTTCGCGGCAATCCGCTGTGCATTCTCAGGCACACTTGTGTGCAGGTGAACGCGGTAGGTTGGACGCTCGCCCGCGACGATCAGCGAATCACCCGACGTTTCGAGCGACCGCCGCAGTTGCTCGAGGTCGCAATCTGCATCTTGAATGATGAACTCAGTGCAGAATCGGTTCACCCCGACGCTTTGGCGGGGCGTAAAGATTGTGCGTCGGATCGGGCGTCTCGGAAACGCAGTCGTTCTCGAGGTTGCATCGGGCAAAAATCGCAAGATGCCTTCCAAAAAGTAGACGAACCCGGCGCCGCCGGCATCGACGACGCCCGCTTCCTTAAGCGCCGGCAATTGTTCGATCGTGTGGTCGAGCGCCTTTGCCGCTGCGAGCAGCGCGCCGGCGATCACGCGATAGAAGTCTTTTTCGCGCAGCGCGAGCCGATACGCGGCGTCCGCGGCGGCGGCAGCGACTGAAAGAATCGTTCCCTCGAGCGGACGCACGAGCGCCGCGCGCGCAGCCGCGACTGCTTCGCGCATGGCGGTCGCGAGCGTAAAGGTGTCGATCTCAGCTCGATGCCGGACGTGGTGCGCGAAGCCGCGCATCATCTGCGAGATGATGACGCCGGAGTTGCCGCGCGCGCCCATCAAACTTCCCTCGGCGGCAACGGCGGCCACCTCAGAGAGAGCCTGATCCTGTACGCGCGCCGCCTGTAAGGCCGCCGACCGCACGGTCAGGAACATGTTCGTGCCGGTGTCGCCGTCGGGCACGGGAAAGACGTTCAGATCGTTCAGGACGGTGCGGTACTTTTTTAGGAAGTAGGTTCCCGCAAGGATGAACTTCGCATAGCCTCGGCCGTCAAGCACGCGAACGTCCATCGGCGTGGCCTTTGGGGACCCCAGCGGGAATCCTTGTCACCGAACGGCCAGCATGATACCATGCCGAAGTTGCGCTCCTCGCGGGGTCGCACGACAGCGTTATATATAAAGGAAGAAAGACCGATGGCTAAGCGTTGCGACATCTGCGGTAAAGGACCGATGGCCGGCAACAATGTCAGTCACGCGATGAACAAGACGCGGCGTCGTTGGCTGCCCAACCTGCAGAGCGTTCGCATTACCTCGAACGGGACGCATAAGACCGCCCGCGTCTGCACCGCATGCCTGCGGGCCAAGCGGGTCACGCGTACGGCCTGACCTCCGTCTGTCCCGAGTGCCCCGGATCATAGGTCTGTTGGTGCTATCCGTCGGCGATTTTTTTCCGATTCGAGGCGCGAGGAGGGAGCAATGCCGTGGTATTGTGACCGACGAGCAACGATGAAGCGGGGAAAAAGCGCGGCGGAGAGTGCCGACTTGATCTATGAGCCGGGGCACCTTAAGTGATCCCAGCCGGCAGGTAGCGGTTCGCCGCCGCCGACTCGTTCGATGCCGGCTTCTTCGCGAAAGACTCCCACGCGCAGCAACGGTCGCCCGAACCGCTTTCTAAAACGGCCGCTCAAGTAGTTGAACGCGCGCGGCGCAATCGCGGCGAGCAGCTCGAAATCTTCACCGCCGGCCGCCGCAAATCGCTGCGCATCCTCACCGCGGCTGATCGCGAACTTTCGCGCCGTTTCCGCAACCGGAATCTGATCCACGATTGCGCCGCAATTCGAGGCGACGGCCATGCGTGCGAGATCGGTCGAAAGCCCATCGGAGATGTCCATCATTGCATGCACGCTGCGCGAGCGCGCTAGCCACATCCCCTCGGCGACGCGCGGAGGCGGCAAATGATGCGCCTTCGATTCCAAAGCGGCGCGGCTTGCGCCTAGCGGTCCGGTCACCGCAGCGACGTCATTTACGCGTGCGCCGGAACGCCGCTTAAGCGACGTCGGCGAAACCTCGCCGACAACCGTCAGCGAAATGAAGAGTTCGGCCGATCGCACGATGTCGCCGCCTGCGATCTCAATCTTCACCGATCGGGCAAGACGATCGATCCCGCGATAGATTTCTAGGACGTCATCCGGCTCGATCCGCTGCGGCAATCCGATCGCAACCGTTGCAAGCACCGGTCGCGCGCCCATCGCGGCGATATCGCTCACGTTTGCCGCGCATGCGCGGTAACCGATCTCTTCGAGCGTCGCCTCTCCAAGCCGAAAGTGCACGTTTTCCACGAGTGCGTCCGTTGAGATGACGCTCAAGTGCGAACGCGATGGGCGCCACGCTGCTGCATCGTCGCCCATACCGATGACGATTTTTCTTCCATGTGGTGCGCGCAGCACCGTTTGCAGCGCTGCGACGAGTTCGTCTTCGGTCAGGTGGCGAGGAGCCCGCGCACGTGTTGCAACGCCTCGGCAGGTTTGCCACCATCGAAGATCTTCGATCCCATGACGAGAACGCGCGCCCCCGCTTCAACGACTTCCCGCGCATTCTCAGGCCCGATGCCGCCGTCGACCTCGAGTTCGCAGGCGAGACCGTTCGCGTCGATCAACGCGCGCGCTTCGCGGAGTTTCTCGTACGCGCGCTCGATAAATTGCTGACCGGAGAAGCCGGGATTGACGCTCATGATCAAGACGAGATCCGCTTGGTCGATGATATCTTGCAGTGCGGCGACCGGCGTCTGCGGATCGAGCGCGACGCCCGCTTTAGCGCCGAGCTCGCGGATATGCGTGAGCAGCCGATGTGCATGCGGGGTCGCCTCGTAGTGAAAGGTGATGATGTCGGCGCCCGCTCGGCGGAACTCCTCAACGTATTTCTCCGGCTCGACGATCATCAAGTGGCAATCGAGCGGAACTTTCGCGCATTTTCGGATGTCCTGCACGATCTTCGGTCCCCACGTGAGGTTCGGCACGAAGCGTCCGTCCATCACATCGAGATGCAGATAATCGGCTCCCGCGCGCTCGACCTCAGCGATCTGCTCGGCAATCCGGCAGAAGTCGGCCGAAAGCAATGACGGCGCGAGTTTAATCAACGCGCTGGGGTGGCTCGCGGCCCCGGCGATGCACGATGCTGGTAGGCATTCGGCGGTTCCGCGCCCAGGCGCGTTTCCGCGACGAGTGCATCGTTCACAAAGAAATCGACGAGCGATGTACCGAGCGTGCTGACGTTAAAATCAAGTTTCTGTCCGGGCTGCGCAAAGGCGTCGTATAAGTTCCACTTGCCCGTCGCATCGGTAACCGTCAAACGCACGCGCAGCGGCGTATCGGCGCTCTGATCTGCCGGCACCGAGGCCAGCAAATGAACCTGACGCAAGACATAACCTGATTCATTCGGGCCGGCGCTGACTTCGAGCGATACCGGCGTGAACGCGTCGATCTTGGAGCCGGCGTTCGGGGTTTGCCGCACGATCGTGCCATGCGGCGGCGCGGACGGACCAAGCGGCATCCAGACGAGTTGGCCGAGGTGGATTTTGCTGCGAGCGGCATCGTCGCGTGCCATGTCGATCGTCTCGCCCACAAAGTTCGGAACGACGGTCTGAGCGGTGCCGCCCTTGGAGACCGTCAGCGTGACCGCGGTCCCTTCGCGCACATTGCTCAGCGGCGGGGGATCTTGATCAACGATGTGATTGGGCGGCACCTCATCGCTTTGTACGTATTTGGTAGCGCTGAGCTGCAGATGCAGGCGCGAGAGATCGAGTCCCGCTTCACGCAGCGATTGATACCGCATATCCGGCATCGAGCTGATCTGCACGCCGGTGCTAACGATAAACGAAATCTGGCGGCCTTCGCGAACGCGCGCGCCCGGCGGCGGTTGCTGATCCATCACCGTGTCGCGCGGATACCGGTCGCTGATCTGACGCGCGACGACTTGCGTGTGCAACCCCGCGTGGTACGCCTCCGAAGTCGCGTCACCGAGTGTTTGTCCAACGAACGTCGGCACTGCCAGCGTGGCAGTCGTCGGAACGAAGAAATCGTGCACGGAACGCCCGAACCAGACGACGATGCCGACAAAGATCGCGACGGCAAGCGTGAACATCCAATCGCGCGGCGGCAAGTACGACCGCCAGGCGGCACGCGTACGGCGCGGGCGATCGCCGGAATGAGCGATCACGCGTTTGCAGCGAGCGCCAATGTTGCGTCGCTGAACTCGGCGTTCGAGAAGATCTGCTGCACGTCTTCGTGATCTTCGAGCGCGTCGAGGAGCGCGAGCGCCTCGCCGGCTTGTTCCTCGGAAGGCGTCACTTTCGCCCTAGCGCGCATACCGAGAAACGCTTGCACGACGTGCAGGCCACGTTGTTCGAGCGAAAGGCGAACGGTGTGCAGCGAATCAGGGTCGGTATAGATGGTCGCCGGCTCGTCGTACTCGACGTCGACGACGCCGTCGATCAACGCGCTTTCGGTCAGTTCATCTTCCGAGCTTCCCTGCGGATCGACCTCGATGATTCCGGACGGCTCGAACATCCACGCGACACTGTTCGTCTCGCCAAGCGATCCGCCGTGCCGGCTAAAGAGAAACCGCATCTCGGCGACGGTCCGATTTCGGTTATCCGTTGCCGCGTCAACGATCACCGCGATTCCACCCGGGCCGTAGCCCTCGTAACGGATTTCCTCGATCTCTTTTGCGCCGTCGCCGCCGCTCGCACGCGCCAGCAAACGCTTGATGTTATCCTGTGGCATGTTGCTCTCGCGCGCTTTCTCGATCGCCATCTTTAAGCGAAAGTTCGCTTCGGGATCCGGCGAGCCGGAGCGCAATGCGAGAATGATCTCTTTACTCAGCTTGGTAAAGAGCGCGCCGCGCTGCGCGTCGGCTTTTCCCTTGCGCAGCCGGATGTTATGCCATTTGGAGTGCCCTGACAGATCATTGCTCCTATTTTAAATAGCGTTTGACTTCGCGAGTGACCCCCTAAATCACCCAGTGGGGAAGCCACATGCGCGCGTTCCAATGATTCCACGGGATCGGAACGCCCGCGAGGATCGGATAGAAGAACGCAAACACGAGTGCGACCGCCGCGACGTAACCTCCTACAGCCAGACGCGTCAGCACCCGCGACTCCTCGTGCGCAGTTCCCCACTGCCACAGCCGCTGCAGCACGATTGCGTTGCACAGCGCGATGATCGGAATGTCGACGAAAAAGTGGTAGATGAACGAAATTCGCGGCGAGCGCATCCATGGAAGCCACTGCAGCAGATACGCAACGACGAGCAGCAGGTACCCTTTATGGCGTTCGCGATACGCGAGCCATCCGACCAGCGGAACGGTGAAGAGGCCCAGCCATAACAAGAATGGATTGGGCATCGAATCGATCTCCTCTACGCAGCACGCTTGCGGCACGTTTGCATTGCCGCCTTTGCGCAAGTCTTTCCAGTAGTAGACGATCGGCTTGAGATCCAGCGGCCACGTCCACCAAAGTGACGAATACGGATGCGTCGCCTTCAAGTGCGCATGGTAGTCATACATCAAGGCCTGCATATCGATTACATCAGTTAGCGTGTACGCGCGCGGCGCAGACTGCGGCGTGTCGGAAAGTCCAACGAATTGCGGTGTGTACGCAGTGAAATAAATCGTTCCGCCGATGAAGAGCAGCGTGCATAGCACGATGTCCAATGGAAAGCCGAAGGGATTGCCCCAGCGCGCGGGCCCGCGCGGTTTCCCCCACCACTCTTTGGCAAGCGCGGCGATACGCGGCTGCGCCCAAACGAAGCCGATGATGCCTAAGGTCGCCGGGTAAGCCATGACGCCGTACCACTTGCTGGTGATCAACGCACTGATCGAGACGGCGAAGAGCACGAGCCAAAGCCGAGCATCGCCAAAACGAGCCGGCTCATCGTCGATTGTCGTTCCTTTTGGCGTAAAGCGAGCGACCGCAACCGGCGTCGCGTACTCTAACGATGCATCCTTCCGATAGGATGCGACCAACTCCCCATCATTCAAGACGAGCGAATCGCGTCTACCGCGCGAGAGATCACCGGGCGTAACCGCACGCGAGCTCGAATCGATGACGCCGCCATCCGGCGTATGCACGACAGTGTTCTTTCCATCGATCACAGCTGCCGTGCCGTCCGCATAGGAGACGAACCGCGGCGCGCTCGACGCGAGACGCCGGTCGATCACGATTCGAAAAAACAGATACAGCGTCGCGAAGGTGTAGACGATCGCAACGGCCTTTGCGGCGCCCGACTCGCCATGAAATCTGAGCCAGACTATTGCGATTGCGCCGCCGGCGCACAGGATCGTTCCGATCACTCGTAAGCGGACGCGGGGGCCGTCCACCGAAGCCGCCGCGCGTCTCTGCGAGGCAACCCAAAAACGGTAGAACGTGTAGAGTGCGGCTAGCGCAAAGAAGCCCACAAAGCTTTCCGGCGTCGCGATCCGCGACTGAACGAAGTGCATGCCGTCGAACAGCAAGAACGAAGCCGCAATCGCAGCAAAGAGCGACGAGCCCGTCAGGCGCTTCGCGAAAATAAACAGCAACGGGATGCTGAACGCGCCGAAGACGACATCCAGGAAACGCCAACCGGCCGAATTGTCGCCGTGACCCAACCCGCCGAAGAGCATAACCGAGAGCGTAATCAGCAGTTTTGTCAGCGGCGGGTGCGTATTTTCGTAGATGTACTGATGGCGCAGATACTCCTCGGCTGCGCGGGCAAAGTAGATCTCGTCGAAATACTTCTCGGACGGAAAGGTGTAGTTGATAAACGATAAGATGAACGAGGCGACGCCCAGTCCCGCGGCGATCAAGTAGTCGAGCGGCCAGCGTAAAGCCGCGAGCCCTTCGCGCGGATCGAACCAACTTCGAGGCGGCGTCCGTTCTTCTTCACTGACCTCTTTAGCTTGCGGAGCTGCGCCGACTGCCGGCTCCTCGGTTGTGCCCAAGAAGACGTAACCGAGCAGAAAGAAGATCGCGACATTCGCGAGCGACATCGGCCGCGTCAGAATCGGAAGCAAGTTTGTCGGATCGCCCGGTAGATGCGAGTTCATGACGGTCAGATAGTTGAGCGAGTAGAGCAAGTTCGAAAAAAGCGTGACCGTCAGGACGCCGACGGCTAAAAGATAGCGCCAACCGCAGAAGATCAGTGGCACGACAAGAAGCAATCCGTTGAAAACGTAGCGCTCATGCATTCGCGTCGAGAGCATGAAGAATGCCAAAGCCAGCAATGCCGCCGCTTCGAGCAGTGAACGGCGAGTGGGCGATTGCAAGTAGCGCAGCAAGATCAGAATCGCGGCCGCTGCTAAGAGCAGCAACCCCCATAAATATTGCGGCAAGAACAGCACGCGCGCGGTATCCGCCTGCCAGAACGGATAGTTGATCGTCCAGAGGTTGAACGCGTTGACGGAGTTCACGGCGTACACGCTCGTGCCGTAGAGATATCGTTCGTAGAGCCAGCCGAGCACCGCAAGCGGATTGGCGGCGGGATGGAACGGCAAAGCCAGCAGCCACGCGAGCACGATGCCGCCGATAACGCCGGCGATGAGTCCCCGCAGCCGCGCCGCGCGCTGCTCGGCCGAAACGAAGGCGAATGCGATGAAGAGCGGCACTAGAATCGCGGCTTGCGGTTTGATCAGTATTGAATACGCGAGCGCGAGCCAAGCCAGAACAATCAACTGCGTCCGGCGCGCATCCGACGGTGCATCGTCGGATGTGAGTAGCGCATAGAGTGCAGCCAGCGCGAAGCCGCCGGCGACGGAATCGACTTGTCCCCAGGCAGCCGATATAAAGATGATCGCGGGATTCAAGATGTAAAGCGCGGCGGCAGCCAGCGCATAGCGCTGATCTGCAAAGCGCCGTACGATCCCGTAGATCAATATCGTGTTGATAAGATCCATCACGATCGCCGGCAGCTTGATCAAAAAGCGTAGCCAAACGTATGACGGATCGGCATGCTGCAGCGGCCCGTAGAGATGTCCGATCACCCAGAGAATATAGAAATAACCGGGCGGATAGTCCGCAAATCCGGCTTTGGCATAAAACGCGGACATCGGGTGCGAGCCGAGCGTCAGCGCCCAGGCTTCGAACGATTGCACGTCGTTCTGAAAGCCGGTGTTGCCGACAAAGAAAAGTCGCACGACGAACCCGACCGCCAAGAGGCCGAGCAAGGCAGCG
>JAFARW010000225.1 GCA_019245275.1 Vulcanimicrobiota bacterium | reverse complement strand
ACCGAGAGCGGCGAGTTGGCGAGATGCACGGTCGCCGCACCGAGAAAAACCTGGAACCCGAAGAGTGCGACGACGAGTGCCAGCATCGGCGCGACGCTGCGCGATCTTTTCCGTAGCGGCCAAGCTGCAATCGCGAGCGCGATAACGAGCGGCGTTTCGAAGAGCGCGACAAGACGATGCGACCACTCCCAGAGCGATCCGCCGGCGATCGACGGCAGTAGCGATCCGTGACAAAGCGGCCAGTCCGGACAGCTCATCCCGCCGCCCGTGATTCGAACCCAACTTCCTAGGATGACGCCGCCATATGCGACCGCTGCCGCAACGAGCGCCAACCGCCACGCACTCCGCACTACAACCTAAAATCTAGGTTGGTGTACGTCCCCCTGCAATGGCTTTTAAAGTATTGGTCGCGCTACTTTAGCAGCCGCTGACGGCCCCCGCTGTGTGCTCGGCTGCTTGCCCCTCGTCATTTGTGATGTCCGGCATGCGAAGCTCAAAGTCGTTCGCAGCGCGTCCCGCCAAAATGTTGTCCGAAGTTTGGTGCGGGATGTTGTTGATGCGCCCGAGCGGACCATCCGCGGCTTTCTCGTCGGGCCGGTCCGTTTGCAATGTCGGCAGGCCGATCGTCATCATGTTTACCTGAATTGTGTTCTCGTCCAGCTTCGACATGTCGTGGTAATCGAAGGCTGCCAATAAGCCGTTCAAGTCGTTGGCAATTCTCTTCTGCCGGTACAGCGCGCCGCCGAGCTCGTCGGCGAATTTCTTCAGTTCTTGCTTTTGCTCCGGATCGCTCGACTTGGCGGCGATATCGCGCAGGTGAGCCACTTCACGATCTCCGGAAACAGCTTGCGCGCGCAGATCTTTAGCAAGGTCGCCGAGCTCCTGCAAGTTGTTGCGTCGCGTGATCGGATTTCCGTCAAGATCGACGCTATGCAGTTTGCCGATCGTTTGAGTCAAAAGCAGATCGTTACGCAGCGCGGATGAAATCGCGCTATTGGCATGGACTGCGAGTTCAGCGCAGGCAGCGGTCGCGCGAACGTGGCCGATTTCCTTGAGCGCGACCGTCGGCGTTGGCGCCGGCTGAGGCGCGGCTGCAACAATTGCAGCGACAAAAAAGTAAGCAAACATCTCTAGTTGCCTCTTCGCGAGTACGGGCTACTTTCTAAAAAGGGTGACGGAACTACTCTGTGACGCGCGAAGGGGTTAAAACGTGAATCGAGGGCTGGCCGCTATCCTGGCCGTTCTTCTGTTAGCCGGCTGCCGAGAAGTGCGCGTCAAGACCTACGCTCAGGGGATCAGCGAAGCGCCCGGCGGCAACGCGGTGATCGTCGTGCGCGACCGCGCGGGCCTCGAGGCGCTTGGTATCAAGGCGCCCGTTCGGTTCAATCATGAATTCGGGGTCGCTTTGTTGCTGGGGCCGCATCGCGAGGTCGGTTGGCGACAAGTGATCGAGTCGATCCGTGCGAACACGGGCCGCGTCAGAATCGTCGCTTTCGAGGTGGCGCCCGCCACGGGAGCCGACCCCGCACCGGCGTATCGCACTTTCACACTTTGGATCGTACCGATCTCTGTCTACCATCGCGGATCGCGCATCGACGTCGTTACCCCTTCGGATGAGCCTCTCGCTTCAACCGTGCTTCGCTGAGGAGCGGCGAAGGCGACGCGCCTCGGGGTGTCGTAACGGCGCCTGCGTGCCGCGGCGGATCATCATCCTCTAGGTGGACTCGCAACTGATCGCCGACCTCGACGTTCACGTCGAGCGGCTCGGCACGGTGCTCGCGCCAAACGGTCATGCCGATCAAAGCTTAGGCGTCCTAAACCCGGCCTGCGTGCGCGGACGCGACGGCACGCTTCTGCTCTATCCGCGCGAAGTTGCGCGCGGAAATATCTCGCGCATCGGCATCGCACGCTCCGTTTCGACTACCGAAGCGCGATTCGAATACATCGGATCTGCGCTCGAGCCGCAGGCGCCGTATGAACTGCGCAAAGCGGGCGGGTATGGTTGCGAAGATCCGCGCGCAACTTACATCAAAGCCCTCGACTGTTACGTGATGTCATACACCGCGTTTGGTCCCGATGGGCCGCGCATCGCGGTCGCGACAAGCGATGATGCGTTGAAATGGAAGCGTGTAGGGCTGCTGCGGTTCAATCGGCCCGGAATGCACGTCGGCGACGACAAGGATGCGGCGTTCTTCCCCGAACCCGTGCGCTCGCCCGACGGCGTGCTTTCGCTCGCCTTCTACCATCGGCCGATGTTGCATCTCTCAGCAGTTGACGGCCGAGCGGCGGTCCCGCTGATTGAGAAGATGCCGTTTGAAGACCGCGAGTCGATCCGCATGGGCTACATTCCGTTTGAGCCACTACTCAAAGCTCGTACGAAGTTCACCGAGGTTGCAGAGAGCCTGCTCGTGATGGCGCCTTCTCCGGAATGGGGCGCGCTCAAGTTAGGTTGCGGAACGCCGCCCGTGAGGATCGCCGAAGGTTGGATGTCGGTCTTCCACGGCGTCGACATTGTCAGCACGGCGCGGGCCGAGCCGCATTTTCGCTATAGCGCGGGCATCATGATTCACGATCTCGAGAATCCGCACATCATTCGTTATCGCTCGCCGGAACCGGTGTTGATGCCGCAAACGAGGGCCGAACGCAAAGGCGTCGTGGCCAACGTCGTCTTTCCAACCGGAATCGATCCACGGCCGGATTTAGGCGAACGGACTTTTGATGTGTACTACGGGATGGCGGATTTTCGGATCGGTTTGATGCGGCTGACGCTCGGCGCTAGTCAGGAGGGTCGCGAACCCGCAGAGAGCGCGGCGTAATTTCTGCTTCGATACTATGTGATCGCGGCGTGCCTCGTTTGCGCGATCGGCGGATTGATCGCCTTGCGCGCGGTGCATCAA
>JAFARW010000219.1 GCA_019245275.1 Vulcanimicrobiota bacterium | reverse complement strand
TGCGCTTGCCGATTTGCACCGCCGCCTCGGCATCGCATACGCGGACGCCGCGTCTCGCGTTCCAACCGAACAGCATGTCGATTACGTGGCGATGCATGGACAAACAGTTTTTCACGATGGCGATAACGCGATCACGTTGCAGCTCGGATCGCCATATTTTGTGCGCGATCGCTTGCAGGCGACCGTTTGCTATGATTTTCGAAGCGCGGATTGCGCGCACGGCGGACACGGTGCGCCGCTAGTACCCTATGCCGATATGCTGCTCTTTGGATCTTCGGTAGAAGATCGCATCGCGGTCAACATCGGCGGGATCGCGAACCTGACATACATTCCACGGGATGCCAAACCGCAAGACATCCTCGCCTTCGACACTGGTCCGGGCAATATGTTGCTCGATGGTTTTGTTTCCGAGCGTACCAATAGGCGCGAACGGTACGACGCGGATGGCGAATATGCTGCGCAAGGTAGCGTTGACGCCGATCTCCTTGCGACGATGCTGGAAGACGAATATTTTTCGCGGACGCTACCGAAATCGACGGGTCGAGAACGGTTCGGGTCGCAATTTCTTACGCAACACGCCGCCGCATTGTCGAGCCTTCGTCTCGAAGACGGGGCAGCGACGCTTACCGCGTTGACCGCCGAGGCGCTCGCGAGAGCCATAAAGGCCACTGCGCCGCTTGGAGCGCGCGTGCTTGTCAGTGGAGGCGGCGCGCGCAATGTGTCTTTGATGAAAGCATTGCGCGAACGCTTGCCAGCGCACGTGATCGAACTGACGGACGTGCTCAATCTGCAGGCCGAAGCAAAGGAAGCGGTTGCCTTTGCGCTGCTCGGTTATGAAACGCTGCGCGGAGTGCCTGCGAACTTGCCTCGCGTTACGGGCGCCAAGCAGCCGGCGGTGCTCGGGAGCATCGTGCCGTACGAGTTAGGTGAGCTTTTGGAGAAGTTACGCGCTGAATGCGCGGATTAGGGACTCGATGAGCGATCTTCCGCAGACCGAAGCCGTCAACGAACGTACGCGCGACATGGATTTGCTGTCGACACCCGCGCTGATCGATCTTCTCATTTCAGAGCAGCGCGAAGCGCTTGGTGCGGTAGCGGAGGAGCACGATCGGATTGCGGAAGTCGTCGATACGATCGCATCGCATCTCCGTAAGGGCGGCCGTTTGCATTACGTCGGCGCCGGCACGAGTGGACGCCTCGGATTTTTGGATGCTTCCGAGTGTCCACCGACGTTCGGAACGCCTCCAGAGCTCGTTTGTGCGCACATTGCGGGCGGGGTGGCGGCCATCGCACGAGCCGTTGAAGGCGCTGAAGATGATGTAGCCGCCGGCGCCGCTGAGATGCGCGACCACGTGAACGCGAATGACGCCGTTATTGGTTTATCTGCGAGCGGAAGCGCTCCGTTCGTCGTTGGAGCGATCAAAGCGGCCAGGGAGAAGGGCGCGTGGACGGTCGCTGTTACGCACGACCCCGAAAGTGATGTTGCGAATGCAGCGGATGCGAGTATTGTCTTACGCACGGGCGCCGAGCCGCTCGCCGGTTCGACGCGGCTGCGCGCTGGAACGGCGCAGAAGGTGCTGCTGAACGCGATTTCAACGGCAACGATGATTCGTTTGAACAAGGTGCATGGCAATCTAATGGTCGACGTCGTCGCGACAAATAAGAAGTTACGGCGGCGCGCGATACGCCTCGTGGTTCAGTTGGCGAACGTACCGGAGGAGCGCGCAGCAGAATTGCTGCGCGAGGCAGGCGGGCGCGTCAAAATCGCAGCAATCATGGGCCGCAACGATGTGAGCGCGGACAAGGCACAAACGCTGCTAGATGCGGCCGATGGTTCGCTGCGCGCGGCGCTTGGATAGGCACGGGCTATTGCGGGTACGATTTGAAATGGAAAGGAGATCGACTCATGTCTTCATTTGTAAAGAGCGGCGTCGCGCTAGTGCTTCTTTTGAACTTGGCGACGGTCGCATCGTCGGCGCAAGGCCTTCCGCCCGGCGGAA
>JAFARW010000144.1 GCA_019245275.1 Vulcanimicrobiota bacterium | reverse complement strand
GCGTTCGCTCTGCAAAATCTGCAACTCGTTCCACCCCCGGATGCCCATGCACACCTGATTGCCGTCGCAACTTACTACAGCGGTATTGTTCTGCACTCGGCGCGCGACTTTCACATCGCCGGAATCGTGCCAATCGATGGCGCTGCCGGCGATGTCGCTAGCGCTGTCAACGGTGATCTCTACGTGCCCGCGACAGATTCGACCATGCTTTACGACGTCTCACGCACGCCGTGGCAGGTCAATCGAATCCGCAACGTTCCGTTCGGCAATGAAGCGGCGGTGGATCCAAGCGACGGCGCGGTCTTTGTCAGCAATCGCGACGTTGAGGGCAAAGGCGCGCTAACTCGCATCCGCAACGGAACAGTCGATCGCGTGATCACCGGAACGACGGCCGAAGGTCTCGCACTCGACGCGCCGCGACATCTCATCTACGTCGGCAACATCAACGACGACAGCATCGCAGAAGTTGACACGCGGACGCTCCACATCGTGCGCCGGATCGCGTCAGTGCCCCGTACGTTCGGCATGGCGCTCGATGGTTCGCACCACCGCCTCTTCGTCGTCTCGAACCAGAACGTCGGGATGGCCGGCGGAGGTTACGTTGCAACGCTTGACCTTATTTCCGCGAAGGTCGTCCGCCGTTCGGCTCGCTTCCCTTTTCCGATCGGGATCGCATTCGATCCGCGGCGCAACGTGCTGTTCGTAACTGATGAAGATGCCGCCGTGATCTACGTGCTCGATGCGCATACGTTGCATGAGCGCCGATCACCATTGCGCGCATGCGCCGTGCCTTGGCGACCGCACCTCGATCTCGTCAGCCGGCGGTTGTACGTTCCGTGTGCGCGAGCAAACCGGGTCGTCGTCTTCGACGCCGACCGCTACCGGCCGATCACCGGGTCTCCGTTTCTCACAGGAAGATATCCCTTGAGCGTTGCAACGTCCGGATAAATTTTCGTGAGAAGTTGGGTGCCGGCGACTCTTCTGGTCGCCCTTTTTACTTGTCGCGCGGCGTTCGCTGCGACGTTACCCGCGACGCTGCACCCGCCGGCGCCATTCCCAACCATTGTCGGCATCGACTCGACTTCTGAATTTGTAGCGCCAGGCGTGACGTACGGCGACTACGAGTTGATGACGGTGGGCGGACCATTGAGCGTGCACGTAATTTCGGCCGACCCAAAGGAGCCGACGTTGCGCATCGATAGCGTCTTGGCTGACGATCGCGTCATCTCGCGTGGAGAGCGGCTCTCGCAGATGGCCGCGCGGACCGGCGCCGTTGCGGGAATCAATGCCGACTACTTCGATATCGACAACACGAATCAACCGCTCGGAGCGCTGATACGTTCAGGCCAAGTAATCAAAACGCCGAACGCGCAATCCGTCCTCGCTATTACACGCAACCATCAAGCGCTGGTAACTCGATTGCGCTTCAATGCAACGGTCGCGACGGCAACCGCCGATCCCGCTTTAGACTCCGCGCCGACAAACTCAACCGTAGCGCTAACGAGCGTCAACGGCTGGCCCCCGGAAGGTGGCGCATCGCTATTGACGCCCTCCTTCGGCACGCTGCCGATGGCGAACAGCGTAACTGTCGCAGAGCTGGCGCCGCTCGACGATCCGCCAAAGACATTTGGACGGTACCGCGTCGTTCGCGTATCGAGCGCGGACCAAGCCTTGCCGGCTTCGTATTGGCTCGCGCTCGGGCCGGCGGCGCTTGACGTGATGCATGCGCCGCAAGCCGGCGACATCGTCACGGTGACTGAAACTTCCGCTTTCGATCGTTACTGGACAGTCGTCGGGGGCGGGCCATGGCTCGTGCACGAGGGCCGCACATTTTCCGATCCCAATCCGCCGGCGGCGAGCGAAACGAATGTGCGCTTTCCCGTTTCCGGCGCCGCCGTTCTTCCAGATGGGACGCTGCTACTGATCGAGGTCGATGGTCGATCGCTCGATTCGGTGGGACTGACTCGGCCGCAGCTCGCGGCCTTGATGCTCGGCTTTGGATCGCGTGAGGGGCTCGCGTTTGATAGCGGCGGCTCGGCGACGATCGTCGCGCGTCGGCTGGGCGATCGGAGTGCGAGCGTGCAAAACGTCCCCTCCGACGGTACCGAACGCCCAATTGCCGACGGTCTCTTCATTTATAGTGATGCGCCGCATGGGCCGCCGGCGCGGCTCGCGGTACGGCCCGCGGCCATTCGCACATTCGCGGGAGGTCACGTCGCACTTCGGCTGGCGACGACCGATTACGCAGGCAACCCGGTGACGCCCCCGCGAGCATTCCAGACGTCCGTCTCTTCGTCTGCGATTGGCAGTGCACCGGCGGCGAATGAGTTTGTTGCGGGCACTCGTCCCGGCGTGGGAACACTGCGCATTAGAAGCGGTAAGTTGGTCGCAGCCGTCCCGGTCGAGGTAGTTACTCGCGCGCAGCGGCTCATGATCGAACCACAGGAGGCGCATGTGATGCCTGGGCAGTCCACCCAGCTCTCGTTACTTGCCTACGATCCCCGCGGCGCAGCGATCGCAACATCGTCCGCAGTTCGCTGGAGCACAAATAGCGGGCACATTACCGGGGACGGACGATTCGTTGCCGGCGCAAGCGATGCGCTCGTGCGCGCCTCAGCCGGCGACCAAAGCGCGCAAGAGACGATCCGCGTCGGCGAACACGATGTGGACTTTCCATTTGGATCGCAGTGGCATTTCACCGCCGCTCCGGCAGGCGATCCCGGAGCAATTTCGTTTGGCACCGCTTGCTCGAGCTGCGTTTCGCTCCGCTACGACTTCAGCGGTCAAGAGCGGGCTGCATATCTTGCCACCGCTCGCGACTTGCCGGATTTTCCGATCGGTTTACGCCTCGACGTCAATGGTGATGGGCAGGGCGAAGTGCTCCGGGTTGCAATCACTAACGCCCTCGATGAACGCTTTCTCTTGACCGTCGCTCGCGTTACCTGGCGCGGATGGCAAACGCACGAAGTACGCTTTCCATCGACGCTCTTGCCGCCGCTACGTTTGCAGGCGATCTACGTCGTCAACGCGTTACGTTCGTCTCCGGTCCGCGCCGCGGGTGAGATCGCATTTCGCAATCTCAAAGTGATCTCTGCGGGGAGCCGATAACATCACCTTCGATACAGCTGCCGCACGTGCACTCGACACCGCTAGCAAACGCGGCGCCCAATACGCCGACGTGCGCTTTGAAGTGGCGCGCAGTGAGGAGCTCGAGGTGCGTAACGGGATTGTCTCGAGCTTGGCAGATGCAACGACACGCGGCTACGGAATTCGAGCGTTCGTTAACGGCGCATGGGGATTTGCTGCCAGCTCGGATCTCGAAGATGCCGGGATCGACCGAACCGCCGCACGGGCTGTTGAAATCGCGAAGTCAGCCGGCAATCACGAACGCCGGCGGAATACCTCAATACCGCCGCACGCTTACAACGACCGGTTCGTCAGCGCTTACACGCAAGACCCTGCGGAGATTCCGCTCGAGAGAAGAGTCGCACTGTTGCTCGATGCCGAGAAATTGCTTCACGTCGATCAGCGCGTTACCGCAGGGCGGGCTTGGATCGAACTGTGGCGCACGGAGAAGACCTTTTATAGCACGATTGGTTCGCGCATCGAGCAGACGATTTACCAGAGTGGGAGCGGGCTTCAGGCGATCGCCGCGGGCGAGGGGGACATGCAAGTCCGGAGCTTTCCCGGCGACATCGGTCTATATGCGGCCGGCGGTTGGGAAGTAATCGAGCGCGCGGCGCTGCGCGAAAACGCGGCGCGCATCGGCGAGGAGGCTGTCGCACTACTGGGCGCACCGCAGTGTCCGTCGGGAGAAATGGACTTGATCTTGGGCGGCTCGCAGATGTCGCTTCAAATCCACGAATCGTGCGGACATCCCGCCGAACTCGATCGCGTCATGGGCTGGGAGGCGAACTTCTCCGGCGTCAGTTTCTTGGAGATCGCGCAGCTCGGAAAACTCAAGTACGGATCCGATATCGTCACGATCGTCGTCGACAACACGCTGCCCGAGGGTTTGGCGACCGTTGGTTACGATGATGAAGGCTCAAAATCGGTGACGTCCGACATCATTCGAGACGGTGTGCTCGTCGGTTACGAAATGTCAAATGAAACCGCCGCCGCGATCGGACGTCGCAGCAACGCCTGCGTACGTGCTCAAGGCTGGGAATTCGTGCCGATGATCCGGATGTGCAATCTAAATCTGCTTCCCGGAACGGTGCCGTTCGAAGCGCTTTTCGACGACGTCAAAGACGGCATCTACATGGAGTCGAACCGGTCGTGGTCGATCGACGACCATCGGCTCAACTTCCAGTTCGGCTGCCAGATTGGCTGGGAGATACGCAACGGCAAACGCGGCCGGATGCTGCGCAATCCAACTTACGGCGGCATCACGCCGAAGTTTTGGAATTCCTGCGATGCGATTGCGGATCGTGCATCGTGGGTTGCTTGGGGAACGCCGCATTGCGGAAAAGGTGAACCGATTCAGGTCGGCCGGACTGCGCAATGTGCTAGCCCCGCACGGTTTCGAAACGTAAAGGTCGGCGTCGGCTATGCTAAATAACCACGAACGGGAAGAGCTCGCGGAGCACACGCTCTCCTATTCGAGGGCGGATCAAACAGAAGTCATCATCGCAGCCGAAGACGCGGCGTGGAGCCGTTTTACACGCAATACGATCCACCAGAACCTCGCATACGCCAACGCCAATGCCTCGGTCCGAGCCATCGTTGACCATCGCACCGGCGTCGCACAGACAAACGTTTTGACGGACGCGGCGCTTCATGAGGCCGTGCGGCGCGCCATCGTGATGGCGCAGCTCGCTCCGCGCGATCCTGCGCAACCGCTGCTGCCGGAGCATGCGGAATATGAGCCCGCCGACGGCGCCTATGCTATCAGCACCGCGCAAGCGACCGCGCAGCAACGAGCGGAACTATGTGAAGCGATCTTTCGCAGTGCCCGTTCTCGCGATTTTTGGTGTGCGGGCTTCGCGCGAACGACGCAAGCCGGCATTTCGGTCGTCAATTCTCGCGGCGCACGCGCTTCATTCGACGGGACCGATGCGGCGATAAACATCAAGATGAATGCGCCGGATTCAAGCGGATATGCGGAAACCTACTCGACCGATGTTCTCGACCTCGATGCCGCAGCGCTCGGCGAACGATCCGCACAGAAAGCGGCAGCCGCAAAAGCGCCGCGGGCGGTTGCGCCGGGCGAGTGGACGGTCATTCTCGAGCCGCCGGCATTCGGCGAATTTTTCAGCTGCATCGTAAGGCATTTTTCAGCGCAAGCATACGATGAAGGCTCTTCGTTCTTATGCGACCAGCTCGATCGAAAGTGCGTCGGTTCAAACGTAACGATCTGGGACGATTACGCGCATCCGCTCGCGCCCGGAATGCCGTTCGATTTTGAAGGTGCGCCAACGCAGCGCGTCGCGCTCGTCAAGGATGGCGTGGCGGCAGCCTACGTCACCGACAGTTACTGGGCGGCGAAGTTCTCAAAGCCAAATACCGGGCATGCGTTACCCGCGCCCAACACCTTCGGCCCGATGCCGCGCCACACCGTCGTAAATGGCGGCAGCAAATCACTCGAGCAGCTTATCGCCGAAACGAAACTCGGGCTGCTCGTCAGTCGTTTCTGGTATCTTCGCCCGGTCGATGAACGAAGAACGATCATCACGGGAATGACGCGCGACGGCACCTTCTTGATCGAAGACGGCAAAGTGACGCACGGTGTGCACAACCTTCGCTTCAATCAAAGCGTGCTCGAAGCGCTCGCTTCATGCGAATTCTCGAATATGCAAACCCGAACGGCATCGTACCACTATTCGACGGTCGTGCCGGCGGTGAAGATCGAGCGCTTCACGTTCACGAGCGAGACCGACTTCTAAGCGTCGCGTACCAAAGAGCGCCGGCCAAGAAGAAAGCAACGCCGAGCAGCAAGATCGGCAGATCGGGAGCTGCAGCAACGACGATCTGCGGATAATCGGCGATCACCGCGCCGATAATCACGCCGCCGACGGTGACGCGCTCCCCACTCGGAAGCAGACGGATTGCTCCTGGCAGCATGCGCGCTCGCTCATCCTCGACCGCAACCAAGAGCGCCGGGCGCGCCGTGGGATGATGTCGAATCTCGCTTAAGGTCGCCGCTGAAAACAGCACCACTTTCACAACACGCTGTTCGGCCGGAAGCGAAAATGAATCGACCGGCAGCATGCGCCCGCCGATGCGCGCGCTCTGTGAAAAGAGCAGCACCGGCGAAAGAAACGATGCATTTGTTGGCTGCGTGATCGTGACGCGGCGGCGATGCAAATCTTCAGCCGTGAGCGCGGCTACGGGATGCGGCGCGCTCCACATCACGAACGCGCCGACGTAGCGCCGGCGGTTCGGCGGCACCGAAATAGTATGTCCGCGTGACGATTCGAAGCGCACGATCGGCACTTCGCTCGTGGGATCGACAGACGGAAAGCGCAGATTGCCGGACGGTTCACCGATTGGAATCACTGCGCCGGGCGCGCCGGCGTAGGTTTGCGTGTCCGGTCCCAGCAAACCCGCAGATAATCCAACGACCGTCGACAGAAGTGCGCCCACGCCCGCGACGGTGATCGGCAGAGCGAGCGGATCACCCTGCGCGAACAGCTTGCGTAAACGCCACCAAAGCAGCGCGTTGAGCGCCACGACCAAGAGCGCATACGAACTGCTGTGATACCACGGTTTTCCGGGGACGATAGCCTGGATGGCCACGACAACGATGCACGCGGCGGCGAGCAATGCGGCTAACAACTTCTTATCTTAGAGCAGCGGTACGACGGCGGCTTTCATTTGATCGAAAGTCAACGCGCCGTCAAAGCCCTGCACGATCCGGCCGGCGGGATTGATGATCACGGTCGTCGGCAGTCCAAGTGCGGCGTAAACGCGGCCGTAGGATTGGTTCTCGTCCAGAAAAATCGGAAAATGGACGCGTAGCGCACGTGCAAAAGCGCCTGCGCGTTCAGCGGATTCGCCTTCATTTACCGCGATGACGACGACGTTGCGGCCGCGGTAGCCGTCGTACAAACGCTGCAAATCCGGCAGCTCTGCCCGACAAGGCGGACACCACGACGCCCACAGGTTCAAAACGACAAGGCGACCGCGAAAATTGTTTAACGAGCTCATGTGATCGTCGAGTCGCGGAACCGTGAAGCTTTGCGCGGGTGAACCACGCAGCGATGCCGGTCCAACGCCGCTAGCTCCCGTTCCGGGCTGCCAATATACGGCTGCAATCGCTGCTGCGATCAGCGCGGCAGTCGCGACGGCGACTAGCAACACGATGCTCTTGCGGCCCATCAGCGCGTTCGAGGGTTCCTTCTTCGACGACCGAAAGCGCGAGCGGTGACCGCGAAGATCATCGACGGACGTGCATTCGCTGCGGAGATGCGAACTGAACTCATCGGCCGCACTACTGCGCTGCATGACGCCGGTATTCATCCTTGCTTGCTGATCGTCTGCATCGGCGACGAGCCGGCAAACGCATCGTACGTCGCGATGCTCGAACGAACTGCGCGCAAAGTCGGCATCGAGGTGATCGTCGACTATCTTCCGCCGGATACGAGCGCGCAAGATGTGCGAGAGCGTCTCTCACGAGCCGCTGCTGACGATGCAATACACGGCGTCTTGCTGCAGCAGCCATTACCGAAGCATCTGTCGATTCGCGCGATTGCCGACTCGATGCCGCTTCATAAGGACGTCGACGGCACGCACCCGACAAATCAGGGACATCTGGCCTTCGGGCGGCAGCCTGAATTCGTGCCCGCAACGCCCGCCGCCGTTATGGCGCTTCTCGAGCGCAGTCCGAGTTGGCCACTTGCTGGGCGCCGCGCGGTAATGATCGGCCGTTCCGCGGTCGTCGGTCTTCCGGTCGCGACGCTGTTGATTGCGCAGAACGCGACGGTAACGGTGTTGCACCGCAGTTCCCAGAGTCTGCAACCATACGCAAAACTCGCGGAGGTTGTGATCGTTGCGGTCGGCAGTCCTGGATTGATTACAGGCTCGATGATCGCCGAAGGCGCGACGGTAATCGATGTCGGCACAACGCCGGTCGATGGTGAGATGAAAGGAGATGTCGATTTCGAATCCGCATTCGAAACGGCAGGCGCGATCACGCCTGTACCCGGCGGGGTCGGACCGGTGACGACCATGGCGCTGCTGCGCAACGTGCTTAAAGCGGCGGAGGCAAAACTACGATGAAAAATCCGTTGGACTCACTCTGGGGGACCGTTATCTCGGGCGTTATTCTGACGATCATCCTCTTCTTTGTGGCGCGCGCGATCTATCCGCACGCGACGATTGGAGGGTAGCGCAGTGGATTGGTCAGCTGCGATTTTCCGGTGGATCCATTTCTTAGCAGGCGTAATGTGGATCGGGTTGCTTTACTACTTCAACTTCGTTAGCGCACCGGCATCGGCGCAAGCCACGGCAGCCGGCGAAGCGGGCCCGATCAGCAAGTACATCACGCCGCTCGCGCTCGTTTATTTCAGATGGGCGGCGGTCGTTACGTGGCTCGCCGGCGCCGCACTCTTGGGGACGAATCCGTACGGGCCAAACGGCTTCATTTCAGCATTTACTTTTCACGGCGCATACGTGCTGATCGGTTTCGGAGCGTGGCTCGGCACGATCATGCTGTTCAACGTGTGGGTTTTGATTTGGCCGAATCAAAAGAAGATTCTCGGCTTCGTTCCGGCGACTGATCCCGAGAAAGCGAAGGCCCGCCGCGTTGCATTCCTCGCTTCGCGTACGAATACGATGCTCTCGATTCCGATGCTCTTCTTCATGGGTAGCGCTCACTTCGCGACGCTTTTCAGCCGCTAAGAATTAGCCTGTCGGAACGTCCGGTTCCGCCGCTGGTGGCGGAGCTCGAAGATCGTGCTCGTCGTGACGGCGTCGCGACGATCGATCGATCGCTGGGGCGCTTGCTCTCCATGCTAGTCCATTGCATGCAAGGCAATCGGATCGTCGAGATCGGCACCGGTTATGGGTATGCGACGCTCTGGATGTCTTTGGCGCTGCCGCCGGCCGGAAAGATTTGGACGATCGATCCGGCGATCGAACAGACGCGAGTCGCGCAGGAATACTTGGGACGCGCCGGCACGGCGCAACGCGTCGAGATCGTCAACTCGCCGGCACTCGATGTTTTGCCGCACTTTCCGCTACGCAATCTCGACATCGTCTTCGTCGATGGTCCGCATGAGGAATACTCGGAATATCTCAAGGATGCGATATCACTCGTTAAGCTGTCCGGACTGCTGCTCTTCCACGGTTTGGAAGCCGCAACGAAACAATCAGGCGATCTCGAAAGATTCGTGCGCGAGTTCTTGAATCGCGACGACATCGACGCAACCGTACTTCCGGTCGGTCAGGGCACCGGCATCGGTGCACGCGTTCGCTGATGCCGGCCGTTTCGCCCGATGCGTTTAAAGATGCAATGCGCCGGTTCCCAACCGGAGTTACCGTCGTAACGAGCGTCAAGAACGGCGAACCCCGCGGCGTCACTGTCAGCGCATTCGCGAGCGTATCGCTCGAGCCGCCGACGATCCTTATTTGCGTCAACCGGGAGGCCCGCAGTTACCTCTTCATCTCGACCTCAAAGATCTTTTGCGTCAATATTTTGAGCGCCGACCAGCAACAGCTCGCCGAGCGCTTCGCGGCGCGCATCCGCGAGCGGCAATTCGAAGGCGTCGCGTACTCGATCGACCGCACCGGCGCGGCTGTCTTAGACGGCACGCTGGCGCATTTGGATTGTGAAGTGGACCAAGAACATCACGCGGGATCACACAGTGTCTTCATCGGCCGCGTGGTATCGCTCGGGTTGCGCGACGGAGCGCCGCTCGGATATTTCAACGGCCACTACGACGATTTTTCCTTAAGGAACCTCTGATTAAGTTTCCGTGGTTCAGCCTCGTGGCGATTTTTCGGCGATTTCGAGGCCCGAGGACGGACGCAATGCAGCGCATTGTGGCCGCCGCAGGATCGATGAAATCGGCAAAAAGCGCCCGAGGATGAGCCGCGTGGAACTTAATCAGAGGTTCCTATAAACAAAGTGATCTCCGACCAGCTCGCGCTCGGAGCGCTGGCATGTAACTGCGTGATCCTGGGCGACGAACACTCGCGACAAGCGATCGTCATCGACGGGGGAGACGGTGTCGGAGAAGTCACGGAGCGTTTGCGCAAGCTCGACTTGCGCGCCAAGTACCTGCTCCATACGCATGCGCACATCGATCACATCGGCGATGCAGGCACATTGCGCGCACGAACCGGCGGCGCGATCTATCTCCATCCCGCCGATTTGCCGCTGTACCAGACGCTGCCGCTGCAAGCGCAGTGGCTCGGCCTCGCAAAAGCACCTGCGGTCGTCGCGTTGGATGGCGAGCTTGCGGACGAGGAGCTGTTCCAGTGCGGCGCGCTCGCCGTGAAAGTGCTTCACACGCCGGGACATACTCCCGGCAGCGTCTGCTTTGTCGTTGAAACGAACTCCGAGCCGTTGATCCTAAGCGGCGATACGCTGTTCGCAGGCTCGATCGGCCGCTGGGACCTCGGTGGGACGTCGCAAGAGGACATCGTCGAGAGCATCAAGCGCAAGTTGCTCGTTTTTCCTGATCCGACGACAGTCGTGCCCGGTCATGGCCCATCCACGACGATCGGCATCGAACGTCGCAGCAATCCGTTCTTAGTTGGAAGCTGAGCCGCGCGCGAAGCGCATTAAACTCTTTGCCGGAATTGCGCTCGAAGAAGGCGTGCAACGCAAGCTCGCGGCGATCGCCGAACGGCTGCGAGCGCGCGGCCTGGTCGCGCGCTTTGAGAGCGCGGAGAAATATCACCTAACGCTCGCATTTCTAGGATGGGTCGATGCGGCGCAAGTTGATGCACTCGCCGCTGCGCTGAAGTCCGCCGCGGCGCAGCACCGGCCGTTTGCGCTCCGCTTCGATCGGATCGGCGCCTTCCCGCATGAGCGGAAACCCCGCATTGTTTGGATCGGAGCGCACCAGCAGCCCGCAACATATCGCGAGCTTGCAAATTCGGTTCATTTATCTTATGGCGCGCTCGGCTTCGCGTTTAAAGACGATCCTGTCGCACATGTTACGGTCGCGCGCATCAAAGAGACGCGAGCGCCGCTTCCGACGCTCTCGTCGTTTGCGCCGATCGCCGTCGACGTGAGAGCTCTAACGCTGTTTGAGTCGCTGCCCGCGGGCCGCACGACGCGCTACGAAGTGCGCGCCACTGCTGCGCTTAACGCAGCTTGATCAGGATCTTGCCGTCGTCGCTGCTCACAGGCGCAGGCGAGGATTCGATCTTGGCCGCTGCGGGCGCGCGTGCAGGCGCCGGCATCGCGCCGTAATCCGGAACCTTACCGGCGCCGACTTTTTGCCGGTAGTCGTCAAGGGCGACGTGCAGCGCCTCTAAGGCACGCTGCGGGTAGTCGCGCTTCTTCTCCGGGTAACCGTCGAGCTCGTCGATTACTTGCTGCTCGCTAATCTGCGCGGCTTCATCGATCGTTTTTCCTTTTGCCAAGTCAACGACGAGGCTGCACGTCGCAGTGCCGAAACCGCAGCCGGTCGTGAAGTATGAGACATCCTCGATGATGGCGCCGGGACCGACCTTGAGGAAGAAATTGTACATGTCGCCACAGGAATCGCTCAAATACTCGCCGCTCGCGGTCGGATTTTCCATCGTCCGGAAACCCGTGCGCTCCTCGACTAGGCGTTGAAACTTCTCAAAATTCATACGTTGACTTTCACTTCAAAACGACATTCGTTGCCGCCGGTTGCAAGCGATTCGGTTTGGGCATGCGTTCCGCCGACGGTCTCGTCCAAAACGCGGTGAATGACGGAGCAGACTTCTGGGTGCTCTTTGACGACGTTCGCATAGGGACAGTTGTGCTCGTGCAATTCAAAGCCGCCCTCGATCAGATTGTATTCGGCGTTCACGCCCTTCTTGCGCAAGAGCGCGGTTAGTCCGGCCATCTTCCCTTCGGACGTTGGGGAGGTAATCCGTTCGCGCGCGCTCCGCGCGGTGCGCTTCGCGATCGCTTCAAAGATGCGTGCGACGCCTTGCGCGCCTTCTTGATTGCGCACCTCGCTCAGCACGGCGCTGAGCATCCGATCGTATGGCTGCGTGAAAAGCTGCTCGGCCCGCGCCGTCAGCGAGAATTCAAGCGTGGGCTTCGTGGGCCCGCGGCGCACCGAACGCTCGGAAACCAATCCGTCGCGCTCAAGCACCAGGAGCTGTTGCCGGATCGCATTCGGCGTGAGGCCGAGGTCGCGCGCCAAATCGACCGCCGAGGCGGATTGGCGACTGTGCAACTCCTCGACGATCTTGCCGCGCGTCGTGCGGAAGAAACTGGCATGCAGCGGCAGCGTGCTGCTCGGTTGTTCGGCGTGCATCCTCGCGGTCAGAATAGCAAAAAACGGGAAGATAGTCCAGGGTTTCCTTGACTTTCCCGACGGCCCCCCGTAGCATAGGAGTCGGCTCGCTTGCGCGGTCGTTTTCGAGCCAACCCAGTGCGGAGTAAGGAGAGATAATCAAGGTGCCAGACCGAGGGCTTCGGATTTCAGGGCTGCGCGTCAGCGTCGCCGGCAACGATATCCTCAAAGGGATCGACCTTAACGTTGAGCCGGGGCGCGTGCACGCTCTTATGGGACCAAACGGAAGCGGCAAATCGACGCTTGCGCTTGCCCTCGCGGGGCATCCCGGATACGAGATTTCCGGCTCGGCAACGCTTGATGGGCTCGATCTGCTCGCAATATCGCCGGACAAACGGGCGCGCGCCGGCCTCTTCCTCTCCTTTCAATATCCGGCCGCGATACCGGGCGTGAAAGTCTCGAGCTTTCTGCAAGCGACGCGGCAAGCCGTCAAACCCGGCGATCTTCCGCCGGCCAAATTCCGCCAACTCGTCATGGAAAAAATGGATCTGCTCGATATGGATCCGTCGTTTCTTGGTCGCTATCTCAATGACGGCTTCTCGGGCGGCGAAAAAAAGCGCCTCGAGATGCTTCAGCTCGCCGTCCTGGCGCCCAAATACGCAATCCTTGATGAGACCGACTCCGGTTTGGACATCGATGCGTTGCGTGCGGTCGGCGAATCGCTGGGCGCGATGCGAAAAGATGCGGCCACCAAAGAGATCGGCTTGCTGATCATCACGCACTATCCGCGCATTTTGCAGCACATCTCCGCGGACGTCGTTCACATCATGGTTGACGGGCGCATTGTTAAAGAAGGCGGCCCGGAACTCGCGCACACGATTGAACGCGAGGGTTACGACTCGCTGCGGGAAGTTGCCGCTGTCAGTGTCTGAGGCGCTTCTCGAAACCAAGCCTAAGCTTTGGGAATCCGCGCTAGAAACGATCGTCTCGGATGACGGCGCGCTTCGCGTGTCGAGCCCGGATACGCGCGTTGCCGCACTCGATCGCTACCGTATCACGACAGCGAATCGCGAACGTCCCGGCCGCTATTGGAAGCTTGATCTCGATGCGCTCGATGAGCGACTTAGCAATCTCGCCATGGCGCCTGCGCGCGCCAACTTCAGCGGTGGAACGGCGCCGGCCCTGGTCTTGTGCGACCTCGAAAGCGCGATCCAAGGCGACGCGGCGGGCTTTCAGAGCGCATTCGGCCGCGCAATCGCGCACGCGCCCGGAAAATACGCGGCTCTCACACAAGCCCTGCAACGCGGCGGCGCATTCGTCCATATTCCCGCCGATGTTTGCGTTGACGAACCGATCGTCGTTACGTATCGCGCCGAAAACCGCACGGCAAGCTTTCCATACACGCTCATCGTCGCCGATCGGGGCTCGAGCGCGACGATCATCGAGCGACATGAAGCGGACGACGGGAACGTCTTCGTTTCGGGCATCACAGAAGTTATCGCCCACGATTCATCCGCCATCATGCACGCTGCCGTTCAGAGACTGCCCGAAGATGCGATCGCGTTTTTCACGCGTTCGGCGCTGCTCGAACGCAATGCGCACGTGTCGTGGTCCGCAGCGGAGCTTGGCGCGCATCTCACCGGTTCGACGATCTTTTGCGCAATCGAAGGGCTAGGCGCCGCCTCGCACATCGCTGCGCTCTTCTTCCCACACGGCGAGCAGCATGTCGATTTTATTACGACGACGGATCATCTGGCCGGAGAGTCGCAATCGCGAACGGTGATCAAATCCGCCGCGACAGGTAATGGACAAGCACGCTATCTCGGCAACATTCGAATCGCGGCAACGATGCACGGCTGCGACGCCAGCCTCAAAGATGACGCGCTCCTGCTTTCACCGCACGCGCACATCGACTCGGTTCCCGCGCTCGAGATTGCGGCCAATGACGTCAAAGCGTTCCACGGCGCAACCGTCGGTGCGCTCGACGACGAAAGCATCTTCTATATGATGACGCGCGGTCTAACGCGCGACGAGGCGGAGCGCATGATCACGCTCGGCTTTTTTGAGCCGGCGCTCGATCATTTTCCGACGGCGGCTCTGCGCGAAGAGCTGCGCCAAGAATTGGCGCGCAAGATCGCCTCATGATCGCGCAACGATTGGACCCCAAGCTCGAGAGAGTGATCGACGACTTTCCGATCCTCAATCGGAAGACCTCGCGCGGCAAGCGCCTGGTTTATCTCGATTCTGCTGCAACTTCGCAGAAGCCGCAGTGCGTCATCGACGCGCTGACCGAATACTACAGCGAGTACAACGCAAACATTCATCGCGGCGTCTACGAGATCGCCGCACGAGCAACCGATGCTTTCGAAGGTGCGCGTGCCAAGGTGGCGCGTTTTGTGAATGCCGGCGAGCCGGCGGAGATCATCTGGACGCGAAACACGACCGAGGCGATCAACCTCGTCAGCTACAGCTGGGGATTGAATAACTTAAAGCCGGGCGACGCGATCCTCGTCACGCAGCTCGAACATCACTCGAACTTGGTTCCGTGGCAGCTCTTGGCTGAGAAGACGGGCGCGGCGTTGCGGTTCATCCCGGTCGACGCTCACGGACTGCACGATTTGACCAATCTCGAACGACTGCTTGAGGGAACGAAGCTCGTCGCGCTCTCGCAGGTCAGCAACACGTTGGGAACGATCGCACCGCTCGAGCGAATCATTCCGGCCGCGCACGCTGCCGGCGCAATCGTCGTCATTGACGGTGCGCAGGCTGCGCCCAATATGCCGGTCGATGTGCAGGCAATGGATGTGGATTTCTTTGCGGCCAGCGGACACAAGATGTGCGCGCCAACCGGAATCGGCTTTCTCTATGGCAAGCGCGCCTTGCTCGATGCGATGCCGCCCTTCTTGGCGGGCGGCGATATGATCCGTCGTGTCTCGTATGAGAAGACGACCTTTAACGAGTTGCCTTGGAAGTTTGAGGCCGGTACGAGCAACATAGCCGATGCGATTGCGTTCGGCACCGCGATCGATTACTTGAGCGAGCTCGGCATGGATTGGGTTCGCGACCACGAGCATGCCGTGATGACGTACGCGTTCAAACGCTTTAAGGAGCTGCAAGAGCGCGGCTTGCTGGTTTATGGCCCGAATGATCCGGATCTCGTCGCGGATGTCGTCTCCTTCAACTTGGGAGACATCCATCCGCACGATTTGGCGTCGATCCTCGACACGGACGGCATCTGCATCCGCGCCGGGCACCATTGCACGATGCCCCTGATGGAAAAAATGGGCTGGCCGGCGACCGCGCGCGCTTCCTTCTACATCTACAACACCGAAGCCGACGTCGACGCGCTGATCGAGAGTTTATTGAAAGCCGCGCGACTCTTCAAGCTGTAGGGCGCGCGCTTTAATGGATGATTTTTATAAAGAGTACATCCTCGACCACTATCGCAATCCCCGCAACTTCGGCCGGCTAGAGTCGCCCGACGTCACCGCTCAAGACAACAATCCGCTTTGCGGTGATGAGATTCGAATTGACCTCGCGCTTAACGATGGGGTCGTCTCCGACGTTCGCTTCACCGGCAAGGGCTGCGCGATCAGCCAAGCGTCGGCATCGATGCTAACGGAGAGTATCAAAGGCAAACGCTTGGAAGACGTTGCGAAGCTGCCGCCGCAGGCCGTTTTGGACAACGTCGGCATCGGGATAAGCCCGACGCGGATGCGCTGCGCGATGCTGGGGCTCAAAGTTCTCAAGAGCGCGGCGCTCGGTGAAATTGCCGGCTGGCCGGACGAAGAGTGAGCCCGGTTCTTGATATCTTTACGCGCCTGATCGGCGCGATCGCGTGCGCTTC
>JAFARW010000157.1 GCA_019245275.1 Vulcanimicrobiota bacterium | reverse complement strand
ACGGGCATCTACACTCCCACGCAAGGGAGCGTCGAGTTCAACGGAGAGCGAATCGACGGGCTAAAGACGCACCAAATCACCGCGCGCGGTATCGCGCGAACGTTCCAAAATATCCGCCTCTTCGCGTTTATGTCCGCGATCGACAACGTGATGACCGGCGAGCATTCCCGGATGCATGCGAAGATTTGGGATTCCGCGCTGCATACTCCGCCGCAGCACAAGGAAGAGGCGATGGTTCGCGAACGGGCGATGGCGCTGCTGGAGTTCGTGGGGTTGGCAGATGACTGCGAAAATTATGCGCGCAACTTGCCGTACGGATCGCAGCGCAAGCTCGAGATCGCGCGCGCGCTCGCGAGCGAACCAAAGCTCCTGCTGCTCGATGAGCCGGCGGCCGGCATGAATCCGCGTGAAAAAGAAGATCTGATCGAGTTAATCCGGCGGATCCGCCAGCGTGAAGTGACGATCTTCTTGATCGAGCATGACATGGGGCTCGTGATGAACATCAGCGAGCGCATTACGGTACTCGATCACGGGGAGAAGATCTCCGAAGGGACGCCGGCCGAAGTGCGCGCCGACCCGCGCGTGATCGAGGCCTACCTCGGCAAGCCCGCATGACACACCTCCTCGACTTGCGCGACATCGACGCGCACTACGGCCGTATACGCGCTCTCTCGTCCGTCTCGTTGCACGTTGACGAAGGCGAGATCGTCACCCTAATCGGGGCAAACGGCGCCGGTAAGACGACGACATTGCGCGCAATAAGCGGGCTCGTGCGACCATCGCGGGGCTCGATCGAGTTTGCCGGTCAGAACCTGCTGCGGCTTTCGCCGGATCACATTGTGCGGGCGGGCATCGGACACTCGCCGGAGGGGCGTCGCATCTTTGCGCGGATGACCGTTCGCGAGAACCTCGATCTGGGTGCATTTTCTCGCCGCGAGCGAACGGACATCACGCGAGATCTTGATTACGTGCTGGAAACGTTCCCGCGCCTGCGCGAGCGGATGAGTCAATCCGCCGGCACGTTGTCGGGCGGCGAGCAGCAGATGCTGGCCATCGGACGCGCATTGATGTCACGGCCGCGCCTACTAATGCTGGACGAACCATCGCTCGGCTTGGCGCCGCTACTTGTACAGACGATCTTCTCCGTGATCAAAGAGATCAACGCGCATGGTACGACCGTGTTGCTCGTCGAGCAGAATGCCCGGCAGGCGCTGCAGATCGCGAACCGCGGCTACGTTTTGGAAGTTGGCCGTATCGCGCACGAAGACACCGGCGAGAATCTGATGCAATCGGCCGCGGTTCAAGCGGCGTATTTGGGCGGCGCCGCTTAGTTCAACGACGCTTCCTTACGGGTGCGGAGTCGGGCGCACGTGGACGCGGACGCGGTGAATGATTATCACGTGTCGCGGGGCTCCCATGTTCATGTTGCTCGTATCCGGCCCCGGGTTGCGCGCAAACTTGGAAAGCCATCCCGGCCCATTCGGATTGTCGTTGAGCATATCGGTTCCGGCCGGCTTGCCGTTATACGTTGGGACGCCGGTCGTGCTCGGGGCCATAGTTTGATTGGCCGGCAGGGGCGCGCTCGGCATCTCGGTTGGCGCCTCAGTCGGCATCTCAGTTGCTTGAGCGACGACCTGTATGGGAGCGGCATTGCCCACCTTCGGGTGAGCATTCAAGCAGATCATTCCAAATAGCGCGGCCGCGAACACAGCGCCGATCGCGCGAATCATTGAAATCTTCATTGGCTATCCTCGCATCGAAAAATATTCGATTCTTCGTACCCTTTTAGAGTGGCCACGCCACGCGCTGAGCGCCTGTCTGCTTAGCTTACGTGGGCGGCGGCCGGCGCGAGGAAATCGCCGTGCACGACTTTGCCGCCGACGATCGTTCCGATCACATTGCGATCCGCATCCCAAATCGAGAGATCGGCGCGCATTCCTTTGCCGATCAGACCGATGTCGCGCGCGAGCCCGAGCATCTGGGCCGGAGCTTGCGTTGCGGCGCAAACGGCGCGTTCAAACGGCAGTTCGGTATATTCCATGTAGTTGCGGACGGCTTGATCGATATGCAAGGCGCTGCCGGCGACGGTGCCGTCTTCAACGCGCACGAGGCCGCCTTCGAGACGCAGTCCCGGGGCGGACGCCGGCATGTGATCGGTTGCGAGCACAACACGATCGCCGACGGTGCGCCGCAAGATGTCGACCATCGCCGGCGCAACGTGGTAGCCGTCACAGATCACTTGCACTACCGTCCGGCGATCTTGAATGTACGCAGCGAGAAGCGATGGATCGCGGTGATCGAGCGGCGGCATCGCGTTGAAAGCGTGCGTCAAGCTGCGAAAGCCGAGCCCGATTGCCAGCATCCCTTCGCGATATCGCGCCGACGTATGGCCGGCGGAGCAGACGACGCCGCGCTCGAGAAAGAATCTCGCAGCATCGGTTGCACCGTCGACTTCCGGCGCCATCGTCACTATGATCGCGGCGCCCTTTGATGCATCGTGTAGCGCACGCGCGTCCTCGACGCTGGCCTTACGAATCCACTCCTGGCGATGGACGCGACGGAACTTCGGATTGATGAACGGACCCTCGAAGTGGATCCCCAAGCAACGTGCACCGATCGGTGCGGTCTCTTCCAGCGTGTGCGCGGCTTCAGCGATGTCGCTGGCTGCGTGCAGCATTGACTCCCACGGCGCGGTCATAACGGCGGCCACAAAAGCGGTCGCTCCTTGGCGCGCGTACTCTAAGGAAGCAACGGGAACCGCATTTCCTTGGTCGCGGTTGAAGAGAAACTCACCCGCGCCGTTCGTGTGAACGTCGATCAGACCTGGCGCAATCGTCGCATCCGGTGGAACCGTAAAATCAACTGGGCCATCGGGACCAAGGACCTCTGCGACACGGCTGTTATCAATCACGAGCCGTCCGTTGGCTGACGATCCATTGCCGAAGGCAAGGCGAGCCGGCCCGATGCAATAACGATCGGCCATCTTAGCTGCGGATCAGCGCGAGCGCTTCGTCGCGGTGTTGCTCCATCAGTTCTTTTGTGTCACCTTCGACGTTCAACCTTAGGAGCGGCTCGGTATTCGAGGGCCGGACGTTCATCCACCAGTGCGGGTATGAAATCGTCACGCCGTCGAGGTGGTCGATCTGCGCATCCTTAAAGTGAGCCTCAATCTCCTTAAGCTTTGCTGGGATATCCTTAACGGTGCTATTGATCTCGCCGGATCTGAAGCGCGTATCGATCGGGGAGATGACTGCACTCACGGTTTTGCCTTGTTCGCTGAAGAGTTCAAGGCACTCCATCAGCGCGATCATTCCCGAATCCGCGAACCAGTTATCCTTGAAGTAGAAATGGCCCGAGTGTTCGCCCCCAAAGATGACGTCGTTCTCGCGCATCGTTTTCTTGATCAGCGAGTGCCCAACTTTCGACCGCAGTGGCTTCCCGCCCGCCCGCTCGATCGCTTCGGGCACGCTGCGGCTGCAGATCAAATTGTAAAGTATCGTTGCCCCAGGATGACGTTTGAGCGTATTCAATGCGACGATGGCGGTCACCATATCGCCGCCGATCAGGTCCGCTTTCTCGTCCACAATGAACATGCGGTCCGCATCGCCGTCGAAGGCGACGCCCAAATCGCAGTTGTATTTGAGGACCGCGGCCTGTAAGTCGCGCATATTTTCCGGTTCGATCGGGCTCGCGGGGTGGTTTGGGAAACTCCCATCGAGCTCGAAGTACAGCGGGATCACCTCACATGGCAGGCGCTTGAAGACGTGCGGCACGGTCTCGCCCGCCATTCCGTTGCCGGCGTCGATCGCGATGCGGAATGGTTTAACTTTCGAGCGATCGATGAACGAGAGGCAATGCTCGGCGAAGTCGTCGACGATGTTGCGCCGGGTAAGCGTGCCCGGCGTGGCGGCATTCGGCGGCAGGTCGCCGGCTAGAATGCGGTCGCGCATCGTGGCGAGTCCCTCGTCAAGAGAGAGCGGCATCGCCTCCTCGCGCGTAAACTTCATACCGTTGTACTGCGCCGGATTATGCGAAGCCGTGATCATAACGCCGCCGTCGAATCCGAACTTGCCGACCGCAAAATAGAGACCGTCTGTAGATGTCATGCCGATGTCCACGACGTTCGCTCCGGCGCCCGTTGCGCCGCGCGCAAACGCAGAAAAGAGACGCTCACCCGACGGTCGCATATCGCGGCCAACGACAAACGTCTTCGCGCCCAGCAAGCCCACGAAGGCCCGTCCAATATCGAACGCTACATCGTCGTTCAGTTCTGACGGATAAATGCCGCGAACGTCGTAGCTTTTGAAAATCGAGGGGTTCAGTTGCGTCTGCATGTGGCTCGAGTTACGCGCTTTCGGAGGCAGAAATCGTGAAACCTATGCGGCGTTTAAGGCCGCCAAGGTAGGCTAGTTTGCAGGCCTTCCGCGGACTGATCCGAGGCGCCGGCGCGTTAACGGCAACGGCGATCCTCGCTTTCGGGCTCTTCATTGCCGTCAATAGTACGCTCGCGACGCGCGCGGCAACAAGCGCGGCATTTGAGCGCGAACGCGGGATTCAGAACGCTCAACTTGCGCTCTCCGAGTTGCTGAAACTGCAAGTTGATGAAGAGACGGCGGTGCGCGGCTTCACGATCACGCGCGAAAATATCTTTCTCGAGCCTTACTATGCGGCGAGCGTGCAGTTCGCCCCGCATGATCGCGATTTATCAAACGTTCTGGCTGACGAGCGCATGACTGAGGCGCAGGCGGCGCTTCATGAGCTCGAACAGGCACATGACGAGTGGCATCAGCTCGTTGCCGAGCCGCTAATTGCACGCCCTAGCACGCGATATGCGATCGACCTGGCCAAGCGCGGTAAGGCGCTGATCGATGCCGAGCGTAACGATGCGGCGGAGATCCAAATGCTCTTAACGCAACGCGACGATCAAATGCGGCGCCAGACACAGGACGAGATCAACCGCACCGGCTACTCGCGTGCCGGCTGGCTTGTCGCGTTCGGCTTAATCGCGCTCCTTTTTAACGCTTACCAATCACGCTTAACCCGCGAGCTCGAACAAGAGAGGACGACGACCGAGACGCTCCAGCGTGCCTTCCAGAGTGAATTTGAATCGATCCCGCATACCGATATCGGGAGCGCTTATATCTCGGCGACGCGACACGTTGCGATCGGCGGCGACGTCTTCGATCTCTATCGAATGACCGACCGCTTGGCACTCATGTTGATTGCCGACGTAAGCGGCAAAGGCGTCGATGCCGCGGTGATCACGGCCTTCATTAAATTCACGATCCGCGGCATCGCGCTGCGGCGTAACGACCCCGCCGAAATCTTGGCGGAGTTCAACACGGCCTTTCAGCGAGCGGTGCTCAATCCGGACCTCTTCGTGTCGATGCTCGTGGGCGTACTTGACGTCGAGAATCGCACGCTCACCTATGCAAGCGGCGGCCACGATTCAGTATATTTGCGCCGAGCCAATGGCGGGGTAGAATCTTTGCCGGTGACTGGGCCGATTCTCGGAGTGATGGAGCAGCCGTTTACGGATCGCGTCGTGCAACTGGAGCCGGGCGACCTGCTGCTTCTGGCAACGGACGGATTGGCGGAGTCACGCGACCGAAAGGGACAGCAGTTGAACGAACCCGGCGTGCTTTCGTGGCTCGCGCAAGCAGATGGAGGCGCGCAACAGATCGTGGACGGTCTCGTCGCACGCGTTCGCCAGCGAACGCACAATCAACTCGGCGATGACCTCGCGTTGCTCGCGATTCGCATCGAACGCGACGGAGTTCCACTTGATTAGGCGCGCGCTCCCGTTATTTGCCGCCATCGCCTTGTGGCCGCTGGCGGTGCAGGCCGACTGTTCGAGCATGCCGGGAAGTCAAATTGCGCTCTTTTCGGGCAACTATGACCCCGACGTCTTGGTGTGGGATTCGCGCCATCGACTCTTGGCCTATGCAACCGATTCGTATCAAGTTGCGAAGCTGCTGCTGCCGCATGCGATTTTGGCGCGAGCGGGCACGACGGCCGTCGTCACCTCGTGTCACCGTAACGCGATTCACCAAAAGTATCGCCCCGCGCCGTCCGACGTCGTCGGCGTTCGCATGACGAGCGGTGAGTATCGCGGCCGCAACGGGTGGGTGATGGTCGAAGACGTGCACGTCACGGGTCAACGAGCAACACATCGCCACCATCCATAGCGGAGGGCTACTCGAACTGCGGCGGGTATAGCCGCCCTATGGTCGTCGCAACGCGGCAAAAGATCACCGAACTCGAGTTGCATGCGAATTCCGTGCGACAGAACATCATTCGCTCGCTGCTCGCCGCGGGGTCGGGACACTCGGCCGGGCCGCTCGATATGGCGGACATCTTTACCGCACTTTACTTCGAAGTGCTGCGCCACGATGCAAACGATCCGCTGTGGGAAGATCGCGACCGTCTCTTGCTTTCATGCGGCCATATTGCGCCGGTTCGATACGCCGCGATGGCCGAAGCCGGCTACTTTCCGATCGAAGAGCTTTTGACGCTGCGCAAGTTTGGCACGCGTCTGCAAGGTCATCCCGAGCGCGTGCGATTGCCGGCGGTTGAAACGACCTCCGGGCCGTTGGGAGAAGGGCTCGCGCAGGGAACCGGCATGGCCGTCGCGGCGAAGCTCGATCGAAAAAGTTGGCGCGTCTACGTTGTCACATCGGATGCCGAGCATCAATGCGGCTTGCATTGGGAAGCGGTCATGACCGCCGGCAAATTTCGGCTGGACAATCTTATCAACATCGTCGACCGCAACTTTATTCAGATCGACGGCAATACCGAAGCGGTCATGCCGCTCGAGCCGCTTGCTGCCAAGTACCACAGCTTCAACTGGGAAGTTTTCGAGTGCAACGGCAACGACATCGCAGAGTTCTTGATGACGATCGACCGCGCTCGCAAAGTCAAAGACCGGCCGAGCGTGATCATCGCGCACACCGTTCCCGGTAAGGGCGTCTCGTACATGGAGGGCGACTACACTTGGCACGGCAAGCCGCCGAATAAAGAGCAGGCGGATGTGGCTCTGCGCGAGCTGCAAGCCGAACGCGAACGGATTATGGCGCGTGCCTAAGACGGTCATGGCTGCCGAGACGATGCAGCTCGTTAACTATCTCGATTCTGAGGGAATCAAGCAGGTTCCAACGCGCAACGGCTTCGGAGAGGGTCTGATCGAAGCCGGAAAGCGCGATCGCAATGTGATCGGCGTCTGCGCCGACCTATCCGAATCGACACGCATGGAAGGCTTCAAGAAAGCGCTTCCGGAGCAATACATCGAGATCGGTGTCTCCGAGCAGCTGCTCGTTGCAATGGCGGCCGGACTTGCCAGCGCGGGCAAGATTCCGTTCATCGCAAGCTATGCGATGTTCAATCCGGGCCGATCGTGGGAGCAAGTGCGCACGACGATGGCGCTCAACGAAACGAACGTCAAGATCGCGGGCGCGCATGCCGGCGTCTCCGTCGGCCCCGATGGCGCAACCCATCAAGCGATCGAGGATATCGCGATCATGCGCGTCATCCCGCACATGACGGTTGTCGTGCCGTGCGACTCGGTTCAAACGCGCAAAGCAACGCTCGCCGTCGCAGAACGCTGGGGTCCGACTTACTTGCGGTTCGGACGCGAAAAGTCGGCTGTCATCACGACGGAAGAGACGCCATTTGAGATCGGCAAAGCGCAGGTCTTTCGCGAAGGCAACGACGTTGCGATCGTCGCTTGCGGCATCTTGGTCTACAATGCGCTGATTGCGGCGCACCAGTTGCAGGAAGAAGACGGCATCGATTGCACCGTCGTCAACAACCACACGATCAAGCCGATGGATGATGCAGCGATCCTAGACGCCACGAAACGTTGCCGCAGCGTCGTGACCGTCGAGGAGCATCAAAAGGCGGCGGGCATGGGATCGCGCGTGGCAGAGTTGCTCGCGCACGAGCACCCGGCGCCCATCGAGTTCGTGGGCGTCGACGATCAATTCGGACAGTCGGGCGATCCGATGGAGTTGATCGACTACTACGGCATGGGCACCGGCTCGATCAAAGAAGCGGTGCGTCGGGCGTACGCTCGCAAGAAATAGACTGATCGCGACGCTCGCGATCGTGCTGCTGGCTGCGGCTCCCCCCTGGCATGAAGCGAGCACATCGGTAGATGTGCCGGGCGGAAAACTTTACGGAACCCTCACGATCCCTCCGGGCGCTGGGCCATTCCCGGTTGCACTAATCATCGCCGGCTCCGGTCCGACAGATCGCAACGGAAACGGCCCGCTGCTTGAGAGCGATGCCTATAAGCTGCTTGCGCATGGTCTTGCTGAACGCGGAATTGCGACCTTGCGCTATGATAAGCGCACGATCGGCCAGAGCGCGATGCCCGGACTTCGCGAAGAGGACCTTCGCTTCGAGATGTTTGCATCGGACGCCGTCGTGCTGGTTGATCATCTGAAGGCTGATGCGCGCTTTCGCAACATCTCAATCATTGGGCACAGCGAGGGATCCTTGATCGGGATCCTGGCAGCTGAGCGCGATTCCAATGTCGCTGGACTGATTTCGCTCGAAGGGGCGGGGCGCGATCCAGCAACGATCCTTGTTGAGCAATTTCGTGAAGGAGGCGCGTCGCAGCCGGTCGTCGCCGCCGTCGCGCAAATAACCGATCGCCTGCGCCGCGGCAAGACGGACGCGTTGATCGACCCATCGTTGTTTATGGAGTTTCGGCCGAGTGTGCAGCCCTATCTGATTTCTTGGTTTCGGTACGATCCCGCGGTCGAAATTGAGAAGCTGCACGTGCCGCTCTTGATCGTCCAAGGAACGCATGACATTCAAATTGGCTTGCAAGATGCGCGGCGTTTGAAATCCGCCGCTCCAAATGCCAGCTTGCTGATCATTCCAGGCATGAATCACGTGTTGCGCGATGCACCGGCTGATCGTGCCAAAAACGTGGCGACGTACGATCAGCCGACCCTGCCGCTTAGTGTTCAGCTCGTTCCGGCAATTGCAAATTTCATCGCAGGGCTGCCGTAGCACGCGGAAAGACGCGCACGGACCCGTCGCTTAACCGAATCGATTCCATCGCGATTCCGTAGGCGCGTTCCAGCTGATCCGTCTCGATAAGCTCGCTCGCGGTCGACGCGCCGAGCATCCTGCCATCGCCGAGGACGAAGATCCGGTCCGCGAACTCGAGCGCTTCGTTGATCTCATGGAGCACGCAGACGACCGCCCTTCCTGCCCCGCGTTGAAGCGAAAGAAGAGTGAGCACGTCGTGCGCGACGTGGACGTCCAGGTGGCTCGTCGGTTCATCCAAGAGCAGCAACGGCGTTTCTTGCGCTAGAGCCAGTGCGAGCCAGCAGCGCTGACGTTCTCCACTCGAGAGCGTCGTAAAAAGCCGATCCGCGAAATCGAGCATTCCGACTGCGGCTAAGGCAGTGATGATCGCACGCTCGTCGTTAGGGGTTTCCCGCCACTGGAACCAGCGGTGGTATGCATACCGGCCGTTTGCGACAACGTCCCGCACCGTCAGCATCTCGAGCATCATCTCATCGCTCGCGATATACGCAATCGCGCGCGCGCGTTCGGCCGCCGAGTATTCCGTTAGCGCGCGTCCCGCGAATTCGACTGCTCCACTGACATCGTGATGCAAGCCGCAGAGCGTGCGCAACAACGTCGTCTTTCCGACGCCGTTTGGACCTAAAATGGCAACGAACTCGCCTTCACCGACCGTGAAATTGAGGTTCTGCAGCAAATTGCGTTTTGCGATACGAACATCGAGCGCGCGCGCCGCAATCATGCGGCCGCCCTTGCTGTGCCGCGGAAGTAGAGGTACAGAAACGCGGGCACGCCGATGCATGCGAGCAAGACGCTCAGCGGAATCTCAACGGGAGCAAAGAGCGAACGGCTCGCGGCATCCGCAAGCGTCATGAAAGCGCCGCCGCAGAGCGCGCTCAGCGGCAACGCGATGCGCATATCCGACCCGCCGATGCGACGCGCAACGTGCGGCACGATCAAGCCGACGAACCCGACGATTCCGCTCAGCGCGACGGCGCTTGCGGTCAGGAGCGACGCGGAGCCGACAACAATCCATTGTGCCCGATCGACGTTGACGCCGAGCGCCGCTGCTCGCACGTCGCCGAGCCGCAGCACGTTGAGCGCAGGAATGGCTAACGTTGCGGCGATCGCACCGACCCCAAGATAGGGAAGTGTCCATGTCAGGTCGTGCCACGTGCGCCCGGCAAGCGATCCGGCAAGCCACGAGATGATCGTCTCAGCGTAGCCTCCTTGTTGCAGACGAGTCAGAACGAGCGCGACGATCGCGGAAAAAAGCGCAGAAAGCGAAACGCCCGCCAAGATCAGGCGGTTCGCGTCGAGCCCGCCACCGCGTCGTGCCAGCATCGCAACGAGGACCGCGGCGCACAGGCCCGCCACAAAACCCAGCGCCGGAACAAAAGGCGCGGCGATTCCCGAAGCGACCGCGATGGCGATCGCCGCCGCTGCACCTGCGCTGACGCCGGTCAAATACGGATCGACGAGCGGATTGCGCAGCATCCCTTGCAGCATCGCACCCGATATTCCAAGCGCAGCACCGACGATCGCTGCGAGAACCGCGCGCGGCAGACGTAGCACCCACAAGATCGTGGCTGCATCGCTCCCCGAGTTTGGATGCTCGAGGGCCACGATCAGATCATGCAACGAAAGGCGCGTCGCGCCGACCAAGCCGCCGATTAGAATCGCGATAAGCAACACGAGCACTGCGCCGCCTAAACGCAGCGCGGTGTTGATGCCGTTTGCCGATCTAATGCGTCGCGAGCTCAATCAAAAGAGCAGTGCCTGCTTCGGGGTAGCCCGGCACGTCGGAGATTCGATGGTTGGCGAGATTGTAGAGGCGCAACGAGAGTAGCCGGTTTGCGGCCAGCCTAAAGCGGACGAACGCATCGAGTCGCGTATAGCCGGGCGCGGGGCCTGGACTGAAGGCATAAAATTGAGCGCCGCGCGTGTCAGCGACGAGACCCCAGCTCTCGAAGATGCTCTGCGGCGTGCCGCGAAATCCAAGAAGCGCATTGACCGAGAAAATTGGGCCCGCTGCGGAGACGCGAAGATTGGTCGCCGTGTCGACCGCGCGATACAGATCGGTCACATTCAAATGCGCGTACATGCGGTGGACGTCGGGCGTTCTTAGTTCAAAAGTCAGGCCTTGGATGCTCGCGTGGCCGATGTTTTCCGGTACGAAGTTTGCGCCGGGTACGATCTTATTGGTCGTAAACGAAGAGAACCAAGTGAGCGCGGCACCGCCCAACAAAGAGACATCATTCAAACGGA